>NZ_VRVD01000223.1:0-7229 GCF_008040015.1 Methylobacterium sp. WL18
CCGCCACGGCGAGGCCCCGCGCCGGGCCCGGGCCGCCGGACCGCCGACCGGTGGGGTTCAAAAAGGCGCGGTGCATGAGCACATGGGTCATGAGAAGATCGCGCGGATGTTTCGCGACACGCGCAAACGGGCTGGTGCAACCTCTCGCTCGCTCCTTAATTTGTCGGAAACGAGGCTCACCGTCAGTCGGGCCGAAACACCACACAGGGAGGCGCGCGTGACGAGCCCGCGGACGCAGGCGTCGGACCAGGCTGCCGCCCGGACCGGCATGGTCAACGGCGCCATGCCGGACGGCATCACGCCGCCGATGCCGGATATCGAGGCCCTGTCGCGCAATGCCGGCCAGTTCGTGGAGGCGCTGGGGCGCAGCGCCGCCCGCATGCTCTCGCCCGAGGCCCAGGCCGGCGCTCCCTCCGGGGAGATCAACGAGGCGGTCAGGACGCTGGGCCAGATCGCAGAGGCCTGGATGTCGGATCCGAACCGGAGCGCCGAGGCCCAGGCCAAGCTGTCCCAGGCGTTCCTGACGCTGTGGGGCACGACCTACCTGCGCCTCCAGGGCCAGCCGGCCGATCCGGTGGCGGTGCCCGAGCCCAAGGACGGCCGGTTCAGCGACGCCGAGTGGTCCACGAACCCGTATTTCGATTTCCTGAAGCAGGGCTACCTGATCGCCACCCGCTGGGCCGAGGGCCTGGTGGACGAGGCCGAGGGCATCGACGAGCGCACTCGCCACAAGGCGCAGTTCTACCTGCGCCAGCTCACCAGCATGCTGTCGCCGTCGAACTTCCTGCCGACCAATCCGGAGCTGATCCGCCACACCCTGCAGGAGAGCGGCGCCAACCTCGTGCGCGGCCTCAAGATGTACGAGGAGGATCTGGCGGCCGGCGGCGGCCAGCTGCGGGTCCGCCAGACCGATCCGAGCGGGTTCGAGGTCGGCCGCAACGTCGCGGTGACCCCGGGCGAGGTGGTGTTCCGCAACGACCTGATCGAGCTGATCCAGTACGCGCCCGCCACCGAGACGGTGCTCAAGCGCCCGTTCCTGATGGTGCCGCCCTGGATCAACAAGTTCTACATCCTCGACCTCAATCCCCAGAAGAGCTTCCTGAAGTGGATGGTCGACCAGGGCCTGACGGTGTTCTGCATCTCCTGGGTGAACCCGGATGCGCGCCACGCCGACAAGGACTTTGAGTCCTACATGCGCGAGGGCATCGAGGCGGCGATCGACGCGATCGGGGTCGCCACGGGCGAGAGCGAGGTCCACGCGGCCGGCTACTGCGTCGGCGGCACCCTGCTCTCGGTGACGCTCGCCATGCAGGCCGCCACGGGCAACCGCCGCATCAAGAGCGCGACCCTGCTGACCACGCAGGTGGACTTCACCCATGCGGGCGACCTCAAGGTGTTCGCCGACGAGGAGCAGATCCGCCAGGTCGAGGCCCGCATGGCCGAGCGGGGGTACCTGGAGGGCAGCCGCATGGCCAACGCGTTCAACATGCTGCGGCCGGACGACATGATCTGGTCCTACGTCGTCAACAACTACATCAAGGGCAAGCCGCCCTCGGCGTTCGACCTGCTGTATTGGAACTCCGACGCCACCCGGATGCCGGCGGCCAACCACTCGTTCTACCTGCGCAATTGCTATCTCGAGAACAGCCTGGCCCAGGGCAAGATGGTCCTCGGCAACGTCCGGCTGGACCTGAAGAAGGTGCAGGTGCCGATCTTCAACCTCGCCACCCGGGAGGACCACATCGCCCCGGCGATCTCGGTGTTCGAGGGTTCGAAGACCTTCGGCGGCAAGGTCGACTACGTGCTGGCGGGATCGGGCCACATCGCCGGAGTCGTCAACCCGCCCTACAAGCCGAAATACGGCTACTGGACCGGCGGGCCGGTGAAGGGCGAACTCAAGGACTGGATCGCGGCGGCGGTGGAGACCAAGGGATCGTGGTGGCCCTACTGGTTCCAGTGGATCGAGGCCCAGGCCCCCGAGCGGGTCCAGGCCCGCAAGCCCGGCGGCGACGCGCTGCCGTCGCTCGGCCCGGCTCCGGGCACGTATGTGCGGATGCGGGCCTGAGGGGGCTGGGCCGTGCTCGCAGCTTGCGGCTGACGGAGCGGGTTTCGAGCCGGTTACACTGCGGCCTACGGTTTTGCTCGAAGGTGCAAGCTGTGATCCCCTCGCCCCGCTTGCGGGGAGAGGGCCGCGACGACCTCGTCGTCGGCGCGGCGAGGCGGCAGCCGAGGGTGAGGGGGCGGTTTAGAACGCGCACCTCACTCAGAGGCGCCCCCTCACCAACGCTCCGGCTTCGCCTCCGCTTCCCGCACGGACGACGAGGTCCGTGCGGGCCTCTCCCCGCGTGCGGGGAGAAGGGAACCCGCGTTGCATCCTGAAATATCTGAACAGCCCCCCTCAATACTTCCGGATCAGCGGCGCCGGGGCGGCCGGCGGCGGGGCTCCGAACACGTAGCGGAAGCCCACCGAGACGATGTCGGCGCTCGAATCGACCACGCCCGCGAACGCGATGTTGCCGACGTTGTAGTCGCGCCCGACACCCGCGAGGATGCGCGACCGGTCGAGGAAGAAGTGCGAGTAGGCCAGGTTCAGGGTCAAGCGCTCGTTCCAGCGATAGCTGGCGCCCACCGAGGCGATGTAGCGGTCGCCGTCGGGCAGCCGCACCGAGCGGTTGCGAAAGTCGATCGGCGAGGATTCGTAGGCGAAGCCGGTCCGCACGGTCAGGTTCGGCGCGGCGTCGTACTCGCCACCGATCGAGTAGGTGTAGCCGTCCTTGTAGTTCAGCGGCAGGTTGCTGACCGGCAGGCCGAGGCGGTTCGAGACGATGCCGACCGTACCGAGCCGCGACCACTGATCCCACTCGAAGCCGAGATCGACCCGGGCGACCGGCGAGATCGCCTGGACCAGGCCGACGCTGAGCTTGTCCGGGGTGTTGAGCTTCGCGCGCACCTGTCCGGCCGTCGCCGCCAGCGCCACCAGCGGCACGCCGATCGAGCCGTCGATGTTGTGGTGCACGGACGAGCGGTAGCCGATGCCGATCACGGTGCCGTCGCGCGGCGTCAGGGTGGCGCCCGCCGTGAAGCCGACGCCCCAGGATTCACCCTTGAGGAACGCGCTCGGATATGCGGTCGGCGCGACGCCGGGGATGGGCAGGGCCTGCCGCAGGGTCAGCCGGAAATACTCGATGTTCGGTCCGGCCGCGAGCGACAGCCACTCGTTGACCTTGAACCCGATCACCGGATTGAACGCCAGCGAGAAGATCCGGGACGAGCGCCCGTAGACCTCGCCGGCCCAGACCTGCCGCGGCTTGGTCACGAGGCCGAAGGGCGCACCCGTCGAGAGGCCGAGCCAGAGGCGGTCGTTGATCTGGTAGGAGGTCGCCCCCGCGGGCACCACGGCGCCCTGTCCGATATCACCGGAATCGCCCAGGCGCGCGAAGCCCGGATTGGTCCCGGGTGCCGTCCGGATGTCTGAGGAGAGGCCGATATAGGTGAGGTTCTGCTCGGAGACGAAGCCCGGGTTCATCGTGATGACCGCGGGATTCCAGAACATCGACGAGACGCCGCCGGAGCCGGCGGCCGCGCCCGCGAAGGACAGCCCCTGAGCCTGGGTGCTCTGCTCGCGGATGCCGAAGGCCCCGGCCCGCGCCTCGCCGGCGCCGATCGCCGCCATCGAGGCCGCGAGCACCCATGCGCGCATTGTCCCGTTCATCTGCTCCCCCCGAACCGGATGGCTTGTTCGGGCGCCCTGATTCGACCTTGTCCCGGTCCGGCGCCGTTGTCGGTATGGTGCAGGTTTCCCCCGCTCGACCGCAACGGCGATCACGAGTCCGGCCGGCACCGGAAGCGCCGATGATCCACAGGATCACGACGACGGCTTATCTCTCGGCTAGGCAATCAAACCTGTTTTCCCCCCTCGGCGGACTGTCTTTCGCCGGCTGGATCCGGCGATGAATAATAAATCAGCTTGCGTCTGAATATGCACTTTTTTGCCACGATGTTGCCAAGTTGCGACACCGCGAAATCGCGAGCCGCCGCCACGGACGCGCTTGCACCGGCGGTGCTGCGCGGCCATGGTCCCGGCGCCCGGCGTAGACCGGTTCCAGGGAAGGATGAGGAGTCGCGGCGATGAAGCTCTTCCGGCACGGCCCGAGCGGCGATGAGAAGCCCGGCCTCGTGGATGCGCAGGGCGGCCTGCGCGATCTGTCCAGCATCGTGCGCGACATCGCCGGCCCGGCCTTGGCGCCGGAATCCCTGGAGCGGCTGCGGGCCCTCGATCCCGAGACCCTGCCGAAGCTGCCGGCGGACACGCGGTTGGGCCCCTGCGTCGGCGGCACCCGCAACGTCGTCGCCATCGGCCTCAACTTCGCCGACCACGCCGCCGAGACCGGCTCGCCGATCCCGTCGGAGCCGATCATCTTCAACAAGGCGCCGTCCAGCCTGTGCGGGCCGAACGACACGGTGATCATCCCCAAGGGCTCGGCCAAGACCGACTGGGAGGTGGAGCTCGCGGTGGTGATCGGCCGCCGGGCGAGCTACGTCCACGCCAACGAGGCCCTCAGCTACGTGGCGGGGGCCTGCATCTGCAACGACGTCTCGGAGCGCGAGTGGCAGCTTGAGCGCGGCCCGACCTGGACCAAGGGCAAGAGCGCGCCGACCTTCGGGCCGCTCGGCCCGTGGCTGGTGACGCTGGACGAGATCCCCGACCTGAAGAACCTCGCCATGAGCCTCGACGTCAACGGCGAGCGCCGCCAGACCGGTTCGACCGCGACCATGATCTTCGACGTGCCGCAGCTCGTCGCCTACGCGTCGCACTTCATGCTGCTGGAGCCCGGCGACGTGATCACCACCGGGACCCCGCCCGGCGTCGGCCTCGGCATGAAGCCGCCGCGCTACCTGAAGGCCGGCGACGAGATGGTCCTGCGCATCGAGCGCCTGGGCGAGCAGCGCCAGAAGGTCATCGCCTTCGACGACTGGACCGCCAAGGTCTCGGCCGGCGAGCCGACGCACTGAAGCGACGCCGCCGCCTCCGCACAGGAGGGCGGCGGCCCGCAGGGCGCTTGATTTTGGCCACCGATCCCCGTCAAGAAGACACCATGAGCCAAGCTGCCGACCCGCACGCCTCCGATTTCCGCCACGACTGGAGCGTCGCGGAGATCCGCGCGATCCACGACCTGCCGTTGCTCGACCTCGTGTATCGGGCCGCGGCCGTGCATCGGGCACACAACGACCCGAGCGACGTCCAGCGCGCGAGCCTGCTCTCGATCAAGACCGGCGCCTGCCCGGAGGATTGCGGCTACTGCTCGCAGTCGGCCCATCACAAGGGCACCGGCCTGCCGCGCCAGCGCCTGATGCCGGTGGACACGGTGCTGGCCGAGGCCGCGGCCGCCAAGGCCAACGGGGCGACCCGCTTCTGCATGGGCGCGGCCTGGCGCAGCCCGCGCGACGGCGCGGAATTCGACTCGGTTCTGGACATGGTGCGGGGTGTGCGCGGCCTCGGGATGGAGGCCTGCGTCACCCTCGGCATGCTGACCGCCAGCCAGGCCGAGCGCCTGGCCGAGGCGGGGCTCACCGCCTACAATCACAACCTCGATACCGGTCCGGACTACTACGACAAGATCGTGTCGACCCGGACCTACGGGGACCGCCTGGACACGCTGGAGCGGGTCCGCGAGGCCGGCATCGGCGTCTGCTGCGGCGGCATCATCGGCCTCGGCGAGGGCGTCGGCGACCGGGTCGCGATGCTGCACGTGCTGGCTAACCACGCGCCGCATCCGGAGAGCGTGCCGATCAACGCGCTGGCCGCCGTCCCCGGCACCCCGCTCGGCGACCGGGCCGCGCCCGTCGATCCGTTCGACATGGTGCGGATGTGCGCCACCGCCCGCATCGTGATGCCGAAGGCCCGGGTGCGCCTCAGCGCCGGACGCAAGGCGCTGAGCCGGGAGGCGCAGGCCCTTTGCTTCCTCGCGGGGGCCAACTCGATCTTCTACGGCGAGCGCCTGCTCACCACCGCCAACAACGAGGCGGATTCCGATGCCGCGCTGCTGGCCGATCTCGGCATCCGCGTCGCGGAGCCGATCCTGGCCGCCGCCGAGTAGCGCGTCAGCCCTCCGGCAGCACGATCCGGAAGCGGGCGCCGCCCTCCTCCGGGTCCAGGGTCAGGCTGCCGCCGTTGATGCCGATCAGCTCGGCGGCGATCGGCAGGCCGAGCCCGGTGCCGCCCGAGCGGGTCGAGCCCTGGAACGGCGAGAACAGGTTCTCCCGGGCCCGCGCCGGCAGGCCGGGGCCGTTGTCTTCCACCAGGATGGTCACCCGGCCCGGCGCGTCGCGGCAGGCGGTGACCCGCACCTCGGCCTCCGGCACCGCGGCCCCGTCCAGCGCCTGCACGGCGTTGCGGACCAGGTTGGCCAGGGCCCGGGCGAGCTGCTCCGGGTCGGCCTTCACGCGGCATTCGCCGGCGTCCACGATGACGCGCATGCTCCGTGCGGCGAGTGCGGCGAGGTCCGGCAATTCGGCGAAGAGCGGCGCCAACGGCGTCGAACTGAGCGTCGGCGCGCGCTCGGAGACGCGGCCGTAGGCCAGGCTCGCCTCGCAGAACCGGATGGCCCGGGCGATGGCCCCGACCAAGCGCGGCGCCACCCGCTGGACCATCGGGTCGGCGGTGTCCTCCAGCCGGTCGCCGAGGAGTTGGGCGCCGGTGAGCAGGTTGCGCAGTTCGTGGCTGACCTTGCTGACCGCCAGCCCCAGCTCGGCCAGCCGCCGCTTCTGGCGGAGCTGGTCGGCCAGGATGCGCTGCATCCGGCCGAGGGCGAGTTCGGCCTGGCCGATCTCGTCGCGGCGGCGGGACGGCGCGATGATCCGGCCGGCATCCTCCGGGTTCTCCGCGAAGGCCGTGATGTTGGTGGCGAGCCGCCGCACCGGGCGGACGATCAGCACCTGCAGCACCACGAAGACCAGCCCGGCCGCCGACGCCGCGATGATCAGCGACGAGACCAGCAGGCGCAGCGCGTAGTCGATCATCGCGGCGCGCAGCGGCGCCTCGTCGAGCAGGACCTCGACCCGGTCGAAGCCGATGCCCCCCTCCCCGATCACCCGGATCGGCTCGCGGACCGGCGCGACCAGGGTCCGCCACGCCCCCCGGATGGTCGACAGGGCCGTGACGTCGCGCAGGTCGACCGTGTCGGCCACCGTCTCGGGCACCGGCTCGATGGCGAGCAGCCGCTGGGCGC
>NZ_VRVD01000224.1:0-7209 GCF_008040015.1 Methylobacterium sp. WL18
CGCCTGGATCGCCCGGCGGGTCTCGTCGGCGCCGGCGTTCGGCACCCGGGCGATCACGGCGCCGGTGGCCGGGTTGGTGACGTCGATGGTGCCGGACCCGGCCTTCGACCATTCCCCGCCGATCAGGCAGGATTCGACCAGGAGGCTTCGGTCCTTCAGGGTGAGCGTATCGGACTCAGGCATTCAACGGTTCCTTCGGCGGCTGCGGCCTGTCCGGCTGAGACAGGGCCGTCCGCGACTTGAGGGGCACGCTCTGGGCCGTATTCCTCGCCTGCGCCTCGGCTTTTGTCTCGAAGACATGCGGAGCCAGATCGCGGCTCGCCAACGAGGCGCCGAGTTTCAATCGCAAGAACGCGCTGGTCGTGTAGCGCGATGCAGTCTCGTAGTACCGGTTCTCCAGATAAGCGATCGCCGAGAAATAGGCATCGCTCACCGTCGGGTCGATCTCGAAC
Organism: Methylobacterium sp. WL18; assembly: GCF_008040015.1. Taxonomy (NCBI): domain Bacteria; kingdom Pseudomonadati; phylum Pseudomonadota; class Alphaproteobacteria; order Hyphomicrobiales; family Methylobacteriaceae; genus Methylobacterium; species Methylobacterium sp. WL18. The sequence continues at coordinate 453 of NZ_VRVD01000224.1, forward strand.
CCATCGTAGTTGGCGATCAGGTGGACCTTGCGACCGATTTCCTGGCAGGCGCGCTCGTATTCGCGGCGCACCAGTTCGACGTCGTCGATAGTCCTGACCTGGAAGCCTTCGAGGTTCGAGAACAGAATGTTGCGTTCCCGGTCGTAGCTGATCCGCTCCGACAGGGAGAGTCCGAGGAGCCATGGCTCCAGCCCCATGACGGCGTCGCGGAACAGCCGCGGATCCATGGGTTTCGGGTCCTGCACGATCGGCGTGAATCCCATCTGCCCGAGGATGTCCCGCGCGATGTCGACCCCGGGGGCGACCTCGGCCAGCTCCATGCCGGCCTTGGTCCGGCGGAACACGCAGCGCTCGGTCACGTAGAGCACCGGCTGGCCACGCTCGGCCGCGTAGGCACCCGAGAAGGTCACCTGCTCCACCGCGGCGATGAATTTTTTCGAGCGTCCCTCGGTGACGATCCGGATGCCGTCGCCCTCGACCACCACCTCCAGCCCGTCGGCCGTGAAGGTGCCGGCGAACACCAGGCTCTTGGCGTTCTGCGAGATGTTGATAAAGCCGCCGGCGCCGGCGAGCCTTTTGCCGAAGCGGCTGACGTTGACGTTGCCCTCGGAATCGCATTGCGCGAGCCCGAGGCAGGCGAGGTCGAGGCCGCCGCCGTCGTAGAAGTCGAATTGCTGGTTCTGGTGCAGCACCGCCGCCGGGTTGAGGGCGGCGCCGAAGTCGAGCCCGCCCTGCGGCAGGCCGCCGATCACCCCGGGCTCGGCGGTGAGCGTCAGGTATTTCAGCACCCGCTCTTCGGCGGCCACCGCCGCGACCCCCTCGGGCATGCCGATGCCGAGATTGACCACGCCGCCCGGGGGCAGCTCGAAGGCGCAGCGCCGGGCGATGACCTTGCGGGCATCGAGCGGGATCGGCGGGATCCGGTCGAGAGGCACCCGTTGGCGGCCCGTGAAGGCGTGGTTGTAAGCGGTGCCGTAGGTCTGGCGGTGGTTCTCCGGCTGGCTCAGCACCACGCAATCGACCAGCACCCCCGGCACCTGCACCTCGCGGGGGGCCAGCGAGCCGGCCTCGGCCAAGCGCTCGACCTGGGCGATGACGAAGCCGCCCGAGTTCTTGGCCGCCATGGCGGCGGCGAGGTTGTCGAGGGTGAGCGCCTCGCGCTCCATGGTGATGTTGCCGGCCGGATCCGCCGTGGTGCCGCGGATCAGCGCGATGTTCACCGGAAAGGCCTTGTAGTGCAGCCAGGACTCGCCGCCGAGCTCGACCACGCTGACCAGATCCTCATGGGTGACGGCGTTGAGCTTGCCGCCTTCGAGCCGCGGATCCACGAAGGTGCGCAGGCCGACCTTGGTGATGTGGCCAGGCGTATGCGCGGCGATCTCCCGGTAGAGATGCGACACGACGCCGAGCGGCAGGTTGTAGGCCTCGATCTCGCCGTCGATCGCCATCTTCGCCAGCTTGGGCACCAGCGCCCAGTGACCGCCGACGACGCGACGCACCAACCCCGGGATCGCCAGCCGGTTGAGGCCGCGCTCCTTGCCGTCGCCGGGCGCGGCGGCGAACATCAGCCCGAGCCCATGCGGGCCCTGGCCGGCCTCGAACCGCCGGGCGAGCGCCAGGATTAGCTCGTCCGGCGTGCCGATGCCGACGAACCCCGAGACCGCGACCATGTCGCCGTCCTGCAGGATGGCGAGCGCCTCGTCGGCGCTGACGATCTTGTTCTTCAGGCTGCCCATGCGGTTATCCTCGGAGCCTGGAATCGGACATCATCGCGATCGGAGCACCGGCCGATCCCACCCATCACCCTCATCCTGAGGTGCCGGGCGATCGCAGATCGCTCGGCCTCGAAGGAGCCCTCCAGAGGCCGCTGCGATCCCTGGAGGGCTCCTTCGAGGGCGACGCTGCGCGCCGCCACCTCAGGATGAGGGAGAGATCCGGATCGGCCGACGGTATTGGCCCGCAATGTGGCGCGGGATCCGCGCGTCCTCCCTCCCCCCTCTGCGGGGGAGGGTGGGCCGGCCGTCAGGCCGGATCGGGAGAGGGGAGCGCCGCTGCCGGAAAAGTCGCAACGGAGTTCATATCCACCACCGTCGCGCTGCCCCTCTTGCGGAACCTCGTCCCGGCTTCCCCTGCTTCGCGGGGTACCCTCCACCACAGAGGCAAAAACGTTCACACATCGGCTCTCATAGGGCGCGACGAGCCCCCTCTCCCGTGCGGGAGAGGGTTGGGGTGAGGGATGCGACCTGTCCGGAAGACCCTGATCCCTCACCCTGTCCCTCTCCCGCACGGGAGAGGGGACCCGCGCTTCATCCGGCGCGCGTATTGCCCCGCCCGACGTGCGAATCCGCGAGCCCGCGGAGGGGGGAGGGGGACAAGCAGCGCGCCTCTCATCCACGAACGTGCACCCGGCAGCTCTCCTGTCGCGGCGCATCACCCTACCCACGCGCACCCAGCCAGTCGGCGATGCCGGAGCCCAGCAACTTCTGCGCCTTGCCGCCGACGAAGACGCCGACATGGCCGCCAGGCAGGCCGAGCTCCGTGTAGTCGTCGGTGCCGATCTTGTCCTTGAGCGCCTGTGACGTCGCCGGCGGGATGATGTGGTCGTCCTGGGCGAAGACGTTCAGCACCGGGCAGGCGATCCGTTTCAGGTCGACCGTGCGGCCGCCGAGCACGAAGGCGCTCTGGACCAGCTTGTTGTCCTGGTAGAGATCCTTGAGCCATTGCTTGGCCGCCTCGCCCGGATGGTCCGGCCGGTCGGCGATCCACTTCTCCATGCGCAGGAAGTTCAGGAACTTCTTCTTGTCGTCGAGGGCGTCGAGCAAGTCGAGATTGTACTTCGTCATGGTCCGCATCGGCGTCATCATCGAGAACACCGAGCCCATGAACGCCCCGGGCAGCGAGCCCTGCGCGTCGATCAGGCGGTCCACGTCTTCCGGCGACAGGGAGCGGGTCCAGACGTTGATGAAGCCGTGGCCAGCCCGGGACTCGCGGGTGTCGGCGTGGAAGTCGATCGGCGTGATGGTCAGCACCATCGCGTTGACGCGCTCCGGGTAGAGCGCCGCGTAGCAGGTCGTGAAGACGCCGCCCTCACAGATCCCGAGCAGGTTGATTCTCTCGCGGCCGGCGGCCTCGCCGATGAAGGCGACACACTCGGCCAGATAGTCGTCGACGTAGTCGTCGATGGTGACGTACCGATCGGCCCGGCCGGGATTGCCCCAATCGACCACGTAGAGGTCGAGGCCGAGATTGAGCAGGTTGCGGACCAGCGAGCGGTCCTCCTGCAGGTCGGCCATCGTGTAGCGGCCGATCAGCCCGTAGACGATCAGCACCGGCGGCAGGCCCTTACTCTCGGCGAGCGGTCGGTAGCGGTAGAGCGAGACCTTGTCCTGGCTCCAGACCAGGTCCTTGGGCGTGGTGGCGATCTGCACGTCGGCGTCGCGCACGTCCGAGAACAGCTTGGCGCCCGCACTGATCCGCCGGCCGAGTTCGGCGACTTCGGCCATCATCTCTGCGGGGTTGAGCGGGAGCGGCGCAGTCGGAGCCTTCGGGGCGGCCCGGTCCGTTCCACCCTTGTCGGCCCTGCCTCCGCCAGCCATGCCCCCGTCACCCATGCCCTCATCAGCCATGCGCGTCCTCCGTTGCCGGCGCGGCGGCGCCGTTGGTCCTGGAGACCCGGGCAGCCTCCCGGCGCTCGCGGCGCAGGGCCCGGACCTCCCGGCGCAGCTCGGTCAGGCTCTTGTGCACGTCGTCGAGCTCGGCCCGGGTCGGCTGCCCGTAGAAATCCGACAGGAAGGCCGAGAGGTCCTGCTGGGCGAGCCGCAGGTCGGTCGAGGCCTTCAGCACCACCCGCTGCGAGGCCAGGAACGCCTCGGAGCGCTGGACCTCCAGCAGAACCGCGTTGGCGGTCTCGGTCCAACGGGTCATCATCTCGCGGGCGGAGCTGAAGCCCTCGCCGCGCTCCGCACGGTCATTGGCCTCCTTGGCGAAGGTGCCGGCCGCCCGGGTCCAGGCATCCAGCATCACCGCCTGGTGTTCGGCCTGCGCCCGCCGCAACGCCGCCCAGGCCGTGAACAACGCGCCGTAGCGCCGCTCGGTCTGCCACAGGTCGGCGAGTTGGGGCCCCTCGGACATCCGCGTCAGAGCCGCGTCGAACTCGGCCGAGCCGCCGAGCCAGGCCTGTGGATCGAAGATCCGCGCCAGCACCGCTCCGGCGGTCGAATCCGGCGCTCCGGCGCCCCCCTGCAGCGATGCGGTCAAAGTCTGCGACAGGGCGGTCGCCGAAGCCCAGGCCTGGGCGAGATGACTCTGCGCCGTGGCGAGGCTGGAGAGATCGGTCTGCGGCGGGGTCGGCCACGAGAAGCCCGGTGCGGCCCCGGGGGCGAAGAAGCCGGCGCCGGCACGGGTCCAGAACTCGCCCATCGCCTTGAACGCGTCGAACTGATCCATGACGGCGCACCTCCTCGCGGTTCTCCGGCCTCCTTGGCGGGCCGGTTGTCGGGCCGTTCAGGCGGCGGGGCGCGCTTCGCCGAGCGCCTCGCTGTAGATCGCGTAGGCGTCGTCGTAGGTGACCTCGCGCGGGTTGTTCACCAGAAGCCGCGTCTGCTTCATCGCGTCGGTAGCCATCCGCTCCAGATCTTTTTGGGCCACGCCGACCTCCGCGAGCGAGGCCGGGACATTGCAGTCGCGGCAGATCGCGTCGAGGCTTTCGACGAAGCGGGCGGCGGCCTCGGCCGGCGGGAGATCGGCCGCCGCCGGATCCAGGATCGGTGCCAGCTCGGCGTAGAGCGCCTCCGCGTGGGACAGGTTGAAGCGCATCACCCCCATCAGCACCAGGGCGTTGGAGAGCCCGTGCGGCACGTGGAAGATCGCGCCGACCGGATAGGCCAGCGCGTGCACCGCCGCCACCGGGGCGTTGGCGAAGGCCATGCCGGCGAGCATCGAACCCAGCAGCATCCCCGAGCGCGCCTCGAGGTTGCGGCCGTCCGAGCAGGCGGTGCGGATGTTGGCCGAGAGCAGGGCCAGGGCCTGCTTGGCGAGCTGATCCGAGATCGGGTTCTTCTTGTTCTTGCTGGTGAACGCCTCGATGGCGTGGACCATGGCGTCGATGCCGGTGGCCGCGGTGACGTGGGCCGGCAGGCCCAGGGTCAACTCGGGATCGAGCACCGCCCAGTCAGGCAGGAGTTTCGGCGCGACGACGCCCTTCTTCTCGGTGGTCGGCGTCGTGACGATCGAGATCGGCGTGACCTCGGAGCCGGTCCCGGCGGTGGTCGGCACCAGGATCAGCGGCAGCCGGTCACCCTTGGCCAAGCCGACGCCGTAGATCGAATCGAGCGGCTCGTCGGACTTCGCCAGGTAGGCCACCAGCTTGGCGGTATCGAGCGCCGAGCCGCCGCCGATCGACAGGACGAGGTCGGTGCCGAGTTCCCGGGCGCGCTTGGCCGCCGCCTCGATCACCGTGGAGGGCGGGTCGGCGACCACGTCCTCGTAGACGTCGATGGCGATGCCGGCCGCCGCCAGCGCAGCCTCGGCGGCCTCGGTCAGGCCGGCCTTGCGCACGCCCTTGTCGGTGACCAGCAGGACGCGCTTGGCCCCGAAGGTGGCGACGATCTCCGGAAGTTTCTTCGAGGCGCCAGCCTCGAACAGCACGTTCGGGGTTGTCTGGAAGGTGAACGGATTCATCGCGCTGTCCTGTTGTCGAGCCGGGATCGAATCGGAGCCTATTCTACTCGGCCGGCTCGAAATCCTTCACCTTTTCGCGCAACTCCTCGACCAGCACGCGGGTGTTCTCCGAATAGTCGATCGGCACCGCGACGAGGTGGACGCCGCCCTCGGCGAAAGCGCGGTCCAGGGTCGGAACGAGGTCGTTGACGGCTTCGACCCGGTGGCCCTTGGCGCCGTAGGCCTGGGCGTAGAGCACGAAATCCGGGTTGCCGAAGGTCATCCCGTAATCGGCGAACTTGTCGACGGCCTGCTTCCAGCGGATCATGCCGTAGGCCGAGTCGTCGAGGATCAGCACGACCAGGTTGAGCTTGAGCCGAACGGCGGTCTCCAACTCCTGGCTGTTCATCATGAAGCCGCCGTCGCCGCACACCGCCATGACGCGGCGGTTCGGGTAGAGCATCGCCGCCATCATGGCGGAGGGCAGCCCCGCGCCCATGGTGGCGAGGGCGTTGTCGAGCAGCAGCGTGTTGGCGACGTAGGTGCGGTAGTTCCGGGCGAACCAGATCTTGTACATGCCGTTGTCGAGGCACACGATCCCGTCCTCCGGGATCACCCGCCGGACGTCGCGCACCAGACGCTGCGGCGTCACCGGGAAGCGGTCCTCGCCCGCCCGGTCGGCGATGTGGTCGAGGATGTGCTCGCGCAGGTGCAGCAGGGCGCCGGCGTTGGGCAGCTTACCCTCCAGCTTGTCGGCGAGCAGCTTCAGGGTCGGCCCGAGGTCGCCGACCACCTCTGCGTCTGGGTAGTAGACCTGCTCGACGTTGGCCGGCATGTAGCCGATGTGCAGCACCTTCTGGTCGGCCTGGCCCATGAAGAAGGGCGGCTTCTCGATCGTGTCGTGGCCGATCGCGATGATCAGGTCGGCCTTGTCGATCGCCTCGTGGACGTAGTCGCGCTCGGACAGCGCCGCGGTGCCCATGTAGAGGCTGGTGCCGCTGGCGACCGTGCCCTTGCCCATCTGAGTGGTGAAGAACGGGATCTGGGTGCGCCGGACGAAGCCGCCGAGGTCGCCGGTGGCGCGCGGGCGGCTGGCGGC
>NZ_VRVD01000225.1:0-7208 GCF_008040015.1 Methylobacterium sp. WL18
ACCGGATCGCGCGCTGGGCCCGGGACCTCGACACCCGCGGCATCCGTCTGGTGCCGGCGAGCGTGGCGCTGCGCGGGGCGGTGGAGAAGCGGGTCAGCACGGCGAATTGACGGAGTCCCGGCCGCGCTTTCGCCGCCGCCGCCGTTGCCGCGCGACTTGCGCCTGACCTATGGTCGCCCGCGATGACCACAGATTCCGACTCGGGCGCCGCGCTGCCCTACCGCCCCTGCGTGGGCGTCGCGCTGATCGCGCCTTCGGGCGGCGTCTTCGTCGGGCGCCGGACCAAGGATGCCGGGCCGGAGCACGTCGCCGGCCCGTACATGTGGCAGATGCCGCAGGGCGGTATCGATCCCGGCGAGGATCCCGAGACGGCAGCCCGCCGGGAACTCTACGAGGAAACCAACGTGCCGCCCGACGCGATCCGCCTGCTCGGTGAGATCCCGGACTGGCTCACCTACGACCTGCCCCCGGCGGTGATGAAGCAGGCCTGGAAGGGGCGCTATCGCGGCCAGACCCAGAAGTGGTTCGCCTACGGCTTCCTCGGCAGCGAGGACGTGATCGACGTGCTGACCCCCGGCGGCGGCGCCCACAAGGCCGAGTTCGACGCGTGGCGCTGGGCGCGGTTCTCCGAGCTGCCGAACCTGATCGTGCCGTTCAAGCGCCCGGTCTACGAGGGTGTGGTCGCGGCCTTCTCCGGGCTCGACGGCTGGGCGGCCGGGACCGGTGCGACCGCGCCGGCGCAGCCGTGACGTCCCGGGGGGGATGGTAGGGTGGTGCGCTGGCTCGCGATCCCGTTGGCGCTGGCGCTGGCGTGGCTCGCCTTCACGGTGAGCCCGCTCTGGTCGCTCTACGACCTGGCCCAGGCCGTGCGCCGGCACGACGTGGCCTACATCGAAGGCCACGTGAACTTCCGGACCCTCCGGCTGTCCCTGGTCCGCCAGATCACGGCGGCGGTGCGCACCGCTTCCGACACGGACCTGGACCTGGAGCCCCGCGACCGGCAACGCCTCAACGACGTCGCGTACGGCTTGGCGCTGGCGCTGGCCGAGACCCTGGTCACGCCCGAGACGGTGCTGGACCTGCTCGATAACGGCTGGCCCGACAAGCTCGACATCGAGCGTCCCGCCAGCCTGAAGCCGGAGGGTCTGGCGATCCGGAATGCCGGACGGCTCCTGCCCTATTACGCCGCCCTGGAGATGCGCGGGTTCCGGGCCGTGGTCATTCCGGTCCCGCCCGAGGGCCCCCGGGCCGAGCGCAACCGTATCCGACTCCGTCTGCGCGGCTTCAGCTGGCGCCTGGTAGACATCGAGATGGCCGACATCCTGCGCGCGCAGATCGCCGCCAAGCTCGGCCGCGCTCTGGCCCGGGCCAAGGCCGGGGCGAGCGCTGCGGAGGAACGGTAGGAGGTTTGGTCAAAGCGCTGTTGCTGACCGATATACCGAATCCGCCCGGGCAGCCGCGCTAAATCCTACCCGCGCCCTCATGCTGAGGTGCCCGCTGCGCTCACACGTCAGGACGAGGTGAGTCGTCGGAGGGGGAACGTCGATAGCTGTTGCGCGGGGTGTCCCCCCGGCCTCAATTTGCCTTCGGGGCCGTCTTCGGAGCCGGCGCCTTCTCGTCCGCCGGGATCTTCGCTTTGGGCTCACGGGCCTCGACCAGGCTCTCGGCCTCGTCCTCGTCGGTGTTGCCGCCCTGCACGATCGTCTTGTCGGGGTTGGAGAGCAGAGACTTGGCGATGCCGAGCAGCACCTCGCACTCACCGGGGAACTTGTAGGTCTCCAGCACGATCGCCGCGTCGCGCAGCGTGCGCAGGTCGCGCACCGTCTGGGCGTTGGCGTCCTCGCGCAATTCCTTCTTGGCGGCGATCCCCTCTTCGATCTGGGCGCCCTTCACGTCGCACGCGGCCCGGGCCGGCACGGCGGCGGCCGAGAGGGCGAGGGCGAGACCGGTCGCGAACAGAGGGGGCCGCATGGCGGGAATCCTTTGGAGGTCGGGGTCAGGCGTGATGGGGATGGTGCGCAGCGCGCAGGATGTCGTTCGTGAGCGCCACGAGCTGGCTGGGACGGTACGGCTTCGGGACGAACACTGACTCGGAGACGGCGTCGGCGGGTGACAGGCAGGCCCGCCCGCCGGACGTGTAGATGACGGGCAGGTCGGGGCAGAAGCTGCGGGCCCGGCGTGCGAGTGCGAGGCCGTTCGTGTTGCGGGCCAGGTCGATATCGGTGAAGAGCATATCCACGCTCTCCCGTGCCAGGATCGCTTCGGCCTCCCAGGCGTCCGCGGCGGTGAGCACCCGATACCCTTCTTCGAGAAGCGCTTCGGCCGCCAGCTCGCAGACGGTCGGCTCGTCCTCGACCACCAGGATGGTGGCGGCAGCCGAATCGAGGGCGGGCATGGACGGGCAGGCGAAGGTGGCGACGAACGGCATCATGACGCAACTCCCACTCACCCGGCGGGGGCGCTGGAGCCCCGTGCCGGATCGAAGGAGCAACGGGCCCCTGCGCCCCGGCGTTCGCCGTGATTGCATCGAATTGCCCGGACTTGGTGCACGGCCCGTTAACCCCGCCCCTGCGCAGATGAACGGAGCGGCCGAAATGGTTAATGGGGCGTTACCGGGATGCCGCGGGAGGGCTGATCCGTGAACCGCTCCTGGCAGTTGGGCACCGGCCTGCTCCTCACGGGCCTCGCCGGATACGTCGACGCGCTGGGCTTCGTGCGGCTCGGCGGCCTCTACACCTCGTTCATGAGCGGCAACACCACGCAGTTGGCGGTCTTCGGCGCCGAGGCGAAGCTGCACAAGATGCTGCTGCCGGCGATCCTGCTCGTGGCCTTTCTCACCGGCTCGGTCCTGGGCAGCGGCCTGGCGATCCTGGTGCCGTCGCGCTGGACCACCCCGGTGGTGCTGGCCTACGAATCCCTTCTGATCCTCGGCGGCCTGGCCTTGGGCCTCGCCTCCCCCGAGCTGGGCCTCGCCGCGTTCTTCGTGGCGGTCGCCATGGGGACGCAGAACGCCGTGCTGGCGCAGGTGCAGGGCTTTCGGGCCGGAACTACCTTCGTCACCGGCGCCCTGTTCAGCCTGGGCCAGAAGATCGCCCGGGCGCTGACCCGCACGGGCGACCCGTTCGGATGGATCGGCGACGGGCTGGTCTGGTTGTCCCTGCTGCTGGGCGCCTTCCTGGGGGCGCTGGCCTACGATGCGTTCGCCCTCTACGCCCTGATCGCGCCGGCGGCGGTCTCTGGGGTGCTCGCGCTGATCACCGCGTTCCTGGTCCTGCGCGCCGGCCAGAGGACCACGAAGGTCGAGTCTCCATGAGCGATTCCGTCAGCCATCCCTCCCTCACCGACCACGTCGCGCCGCTCGAGGCGGGCGCCCACGTGGTCGCGGCGCAGTTCCTGAAGGATGCCCCGGCCCTGGCGCTCGGCGACGGCACCGTGGTCCTCCTGCAGGGGGACGCGGTGACCCGGATCGCCGCCCATCCCGACAGCGGGATCCTGGTCGCGGCCGGGAGCGGCGACCGCCTGGTCACCGGCGGCGACGACGGCCGGGTCGTCGAGATCCGGGCCGGAGGCGCCGTGCAGGAGCTCGGCGCGGCCAAGGGCGGTGCCTGGATCGACGCCCTCGCGCTCCATCCGGACGGTGCCGTGGCCTGGTCGGCCGGTCGTGCGGTGGTGGCCCGGGACGCCAAGGGCCGGGAGCGCAGCTTCACGGCGCCCTCGACGGCCCGGGGGCTGGTCTTCGCCCCGAAGGGCTACCGGCTCGGCGTCGCCCACTACAACGGCGTCAGCCTCTGGTTTCCGAATCTCGAGACGCCCGCCGAGGTCGTGACCTGGAAGGGGTCGCATATCGACGTCACGTGGTCTCCGGACGGCCGCTTCGTGGTCTCGACCATGCAGGAGAACGCGCTGCACGGCTGGCGCCTGCAGCCGGATCGCGGCCACATGCGGATGTCGGGCTATCCCGGCAAGGTCCGCTCCGTGTCCTGGTCCTCCGATGGGCACTGGCTCGCCACCGGAGGCGCCGAGGCCGCGATCGTCTGGCCGTTCGATTCGAAGGAAGGCCCCACGGGCAAGGCGCCGCGGGAATGCGGTGTCCGCCCCGCCCGGGTCACGCGGGTCGCGTTCCACCCAAAGGCGCCGGTCCTGGCGGTGGGCTACGAGGATGGCTGCATCCTGCTGGTGCGCTTCACCGACGCCTCCGAGCTGCTGGTGCGGCGCGCCGTGCCGGGCAGCGGGATCACGGCGCTCGCCTGGGACGCGCGCGGCAACCGCGTGCTGTTCGGCTGCGCCGACGGCCAGGCCGGCCTTCTGACCCTGCCGGCCTGATTTTTTCGCTGCCAGATCGTTAGATTCTCGGCCGCAGCCATGCTCTCTGTGCCGTGCCCTGTCTCCGACCCGGAGGGTCTGACGTGTTCCGCGTGTTCCGCACTCTCGGCCTCGCCCTCGGCCTGCTCGGCGGGGTGATCGCCGCCCAGGCCCCCGAATTCGCGCAGCAATATGCGCAGCGCCTCGGCGGCGCGGTGGACGAGCTGCGCCGCCAGGTGGCGGTGCTCGAATCGGACGCGCAGGCCTCCGGCACCACCCGCGACGGCGCGGTCGACCGGCTGCGCACCAACCCCGATCAGCTGGTGGCCCGGCGCGGCGAGGCCGCCCAGTCCGACATCGCCCGGCTCGCCCGGCTGAGCGCCCAGCAGCAGGCCCTCGCCTCGGCGACGAGCCCGCTCGGCAAGGTGGTGGCGATGCTGCGCGACCCCGACGTGCCGGTGGCGCAGGCCGCCTACCAGGATTTCAGCCCGGCTGTGCCGACCAATGCGGACGGCCTCGCCGCCGGCCTGATCGGGTTCCTGGCCGCCTGGGGCGGCTGGCGCGTGCTCTCGGATGTCGGCCTGCGGTTCGTCCGGCGGCGTCCGCGGACTGCGACCCGGACGGCTTGAGCCGCCACCGGCGCAGCGCGCTGACCCGGGAGTGTTGCTCAGGGTCTACAGCGGCTTGCGCGGAGCTTGCGTATCGAGCGTGATCCGGCCGTCTCGGTCCGAGAGAAGGCGCAAGATGCCGCGGGCGTCGAACTCCCCCACGATCGATCCGGCGCTCGACGCCGCCGCCCTGCTGCGGCGCGTCGGCTTCTTCGGCCTGTTCGTCATCCTGCCGGTGCTGGCGCAGGTCGCCCGCCGCGCCACCGTGATCCTGGCGCCGATCGCCGTGGTGCTGCTGATCATCGCCAGCGCGATCGACCGGCGCCAGCGGCCGGTCCGGCCGGGCGTGTCCCGGCTGCTCACGGCGCCGGCCTTCCTGGCCGGCATGCTGGTGGTGCTGTGGTCGGTGCTGTCGCTGACCTGGACGCCGTTCCTCGGCCCGGCCGTGGAGCGTCTGGCCAACCTCGCTGCGACGATCGGGTTGGCGCTGCTCGGCTATTTCGCCCTGCCGGACCGGATGCGCTCGGCCAATCTCTACCTGCTGCCGCTCGGGCTCGTCGCGGGCGCGATCGTGGCGATCGTGCTGGGGCTGTTCGGGGCGCACATGGCGCCGCCCGGCATCGACGACGACGGGGCACTCGACCGCGGCCTGATCCTGCTGATCCTGCTGGTCTGGCCGGGGCTCGCCTGGCTGCGGTCCCGGCGGCGCGACCGCGAGGCGCTCGGACTCGCCCTGCTGGTCGCCCTGGCGCTGACGGTCCAGCCGGACGCCACCCAGATCGCCGCCCTGGCGGTCGGCGCGCTGGCCTTCGCGGTGACGAGCTACCGCCCCAAGCTCGGCGTGATGCTGACCGCGACCCTGTCGGCCGCGCTGCTCGCCGTAGCGCCGCTACTGCCGTTCCTCGCCCGGCCGATCGGCGCGGTGTTGTTCGGGCCGCTCTCGCCTGCAGTGCTGTCATTGAAGAGCTGGCAGAAGGTGGTGACCACCGATCCGGTGCGGCTGATCACCGGCCACGGCTTCGAGACGGCGCTGCGCGGGCGCCTAGTCGGCATGCTGCCGCTGAACGCGCCGACCACGGCCCTGTTCGAGTTCTGGTACGAACTCGGGATCGTGGGTGCGCTGGCCGCCGCCTTCGCGCTCTACGCCTCGATCCGCCGGGCCGGCCGGGACATCCCGGCCCTGATCCCGGGAGCGATGGGGTGCTTCTCCGCCGCCTTCACGGTCGCCTGCCTGGGTGTCGGCCTCACGGCGATCTGGTGGCTCAGCATCGTCGCCATCGTCATCGTGGTGTTCGTGGCGGTGGAGCGCGGCCAGTTCCGCACCAACCGCCCCAAGGTCGCCAAGCTTCCCCGGCTGCGCGCGGACTGATCCTCGGCTCACCGGTTCAGGAAGCCGTGCAGCCGGATCCAGGCCAGGAACAGGCCGGGCCAGGCGGCGGCCGGCGTGCCCGGGGCGCCGAGCCCGAATCCGTGCCCACCGCGCTCGAACAGGTGCAACTCGGCTGGCACCCGCGCCCTCCGCAAGGCCGCGAACATCAGCAGCGGATGGTCGGCCACCGCCACCGGGTCGTCGATCGCCTGGACCAGGAAGGTCGGGGGCGTCTGCGGCCCGACCTGGAGGTCCACCGAGTAGGTCTTCATCTCGAGCGGGGTGACCTCGTCGCCGACCAGGATCCGTCGCGTCGCGGTGCCGTCGAACGGCTTGCCCATGGTGATGACAGGATAGATCAGCCCGGCCAGGACCGGGCGCACCGGCTGCGCGTCGGCCTCGTCCACCGGGGTGTAGAGGTCGCTGGCGGTGCCGACCGCGGTCTCGCCCATCAGGTGGCCGCCCGCGGAAAAGCCCAGTACGCCGACCCGGGCGGGGTCGATCCCGTATTCCGAGCCCCGCGCCCGCACCAGCCGCAGCGCCCGCTGCGCGTCCTGCCGCGGTGCGTCTGGGCCTGCGCCCCAGCCCTCCGCGGGCAGACGATAGACCAGCAGGAAGACTGTGATCCCCGCTGCGTTGAGGACGCGCCCGACCGGCACGCCCTCGTTGCCGAGCGCGATGAACTGGTAGCCGCCGCCGGCCGCCACGATGATCGCCGCACCGTTGGGATTGGCCGGCCGCATCGCCAGCAGGCATGGCTTGGCCACCCGGGTGACGTCGCCCGACCGGCCCTCGACATAGCGGTATCCATCCGGATCGGGCCCGCTGCCACCCCCCGGAGGCTCACCGGGCCACAGGTCGATCACCTGCAGGTCCGCCCCGGGCAGCGAGCGCGGCAGCGCCCGGATCGCCTCGCCGGGCGCCGGCTC
>NZ_VRVD01000226.1:0-7205 GCF_008040015.1 Methylobacterium sp. WL18
GCCTTGAGGTCGGCCAGCGCCCGCTGCGCCACGGCCCGGCGCGTGCGCTCGGCGCCGATCACCACGACGAACCCGTCCACGAAGGGCGAAAGCGCCGCCGCGTCGCCGATCTCGGTGATCGGTTCGCAATCCAGGATGGCGAGGTCGAAGCGGTCGTCGACCAGCGCCAGGAAGTCCTCGACGCGGCCGTCGTCCAGGGTCGCCTTCCGGATCGCCGCGGCGCTCCCCGCCGGCACGACGCTCAGGCCGTCGGCGACCGGGTGGACCCCGAGGCTCGGCGCCACGTCCCCGGCGACGATGTCGGCGAAGCCCGGCCGGCCCTCCAGCCCGTAGGCCGCGGCCAGCGACGGCCGGGACCAGTTGGTCTCGATCAGCGCAGCGGTGCGGCCGCGGCGGGCATAGGCGCCGGCGAGTTCGCGCGCGAGCGTGCTCACCCCCTCACCGGGTTGGACCGCGGTGATCCCGACCCGTCGCAGCCGGGTCTCGTAACGGCTGAGCTGGACCAGGGCCGGCTCGAGCACGGCCGGGTCGATCATCGGGGCGTTGGCGGCGATCATGCGGCGGCTCCTCCGAAGCGCGGCCGCCGCTCGGCGCCGGAGCGCAGCGGGACGGCGGCAAGGACAGGCACGCGCAGGGAGCGGGCGACCTCGGCGGCGCTGCGGTAGGTTTGGGCGAGGATCTCCGCCAGGGCGACGTAGGCCAGGGCTGCGAGCAGCCCGAGCCCGGCCGCGAGGCCGAGGATCAGCGGCCGGTTCGGGCCGGAGGGCAGCCGCGGCGGCACGGCGCGCGCCACCAGGGCGGAGGAGGTCACGGATTGCGCGTCCAGCCCGGTGCCGGTGCGCAACGCATCGATGCGCTTCTGGGTGTCGTTGATCTCGTCGCTGAGCAGGGATTTCTGCTGCGTGAGCCGGCCGTAGGCCAGGGCCGCGTCGCTCTGGCCGATGGCGGCCTTGCGGCGGCTCGCTTCGATCCCCGTGATGGTCTGGATCTTCTCCGCGAGCACCGCGAGCCGCGCCGTGTCGGCGGCGATCAGCGCCTGGTACTTCTGCCGCGTCAGGGCGATGAGGTCCCGGTCGAGGCTGATGAATTCGGGGGCGGTCGGCCTGAACCGGACGGCGATCTCCGCCCGCTTGGTCCTGAGATCGGCCCAGCGCGTGTCGAAGGCCGCCACCGTCGGGTCGGCGTCGGGCGGCGTCGGCTGCCAGCGGTCGGGCCCGGTCTCGCGGGTTCGCTTGAGCCGGGACTCGACGCCTTCGCGCTCGATCTGGGCGGCCGACTTCTGCCGGGCGAGGTCCGACAGCGTACCGAGATCGTTCTGCTGCTCGATCTCGAAGCTGGCGGTGTTGTTGCCCTTCAGGGAGGTCGCCAGCTGCGCGTCGATGGCGGCGAGGTCGGCGCGCGCCCGCTCCAGCTTGCCCTGGTAGAAGGTGGCGGGCGTCTCGTCGGCGTAGACCTCGACGTGCCGGCGCTTATAGGCATCGAGCAGCCGGTTCAGCGCCTGGGCGGCGAAGTTCGGGTCCGTCCAGGTGAAGCCGGTCAGGATCACGTCCGTCTCCTTGACGAACACGACCTTGAAGGAGGCCAGATAGGCCTCGTAGAGCTTCTCGTCGGGGCTGAGGTGGCGCAGCAGGCCCAGCGTCTCGAACGGGATGCGGGCCGTGTCCACGACCCAGGTCTTGACCGCCTTGGCCCCGCGCATGGCGACCCGGCCCTGGTAGATCAGCCAATCCATCCAGTCCGCGGGGGGCGGGCCGAGGTCGCCGGTCGGGGTGATCGCCTTCAGCGCCGCGAACTCGTCGCGCACGATGCTCGGGTCGCGCAGGATCTCGACCTCGTTGTTCACGTTCTGCGCGCGCTCGGAGAACATGTAGTTCTGGTTGGCGCCGCCCTGGACCGGGGCGGCCGACTTCTCGCGACCGAGGCGGATGATCAGCTTGGCGTCGGCGGTGTACTCGGCGGGCGTCAGCAGCAGGTAGATACCGGCGCCCAGGATCGCGGCGGCCAGGATCAGAAGGGCCGGCCGGATGTGCCGGAACAGGGCCGCCAGGGCGTCGCGGAGATCGAAGGCGGGGCCTTCGACGTCCTCGGGGGCGGCCCGGTCCGGCCGGGACATGTCGGACTTCGTCACGTCCCGGACCTCACGGTGGCGCTGGTGGAGGTGTTGGCGGATGGGCCGGTGATGTAGTTCACGCCGAAGCCGGTGCCGTTGAAGAGCAGGATCTGGCGGACCACGAGGTCGACGGCGCGGGCGGTCTTCGCCAGCAGCGAGGGCGGCACGTAGACCGTGGCGTTCGGGGGCACGATGATCGAGTCGGCCAGCCCCGGCTCGCCGATGTCGACGATGCGGACGCTGCCCGCGGCCCCGCCATCGAACCGGATGATGCGGACGGCATCGCCCGCGGCTGTCGGCAGGATGCCGCCGGCCGAGCCGAGCACCTGCGCCAGCGTGCGGGCACCCTGGAGGGTGACAGGCCCGGGGGCCCGGACCTCGCCGAACACCATGGTGTTGGCCGGCACCAGGCTTGCGAGGCGCACGCTCGTGCTCACCGTGGCGAGCTGGCGGTGGTAGGCGGCGGTGAGGTTGCTGGCGACCTCGGACACGGTCCGGCCTGCGGCCTGGACCGGCGGCACCATCGGCAGGTTGATCTTGCCGTCGGGCTCGATCGCCAGGACCTTCACGCGGCCCATATCGGCCCGCTGGGTGAGGTCGCGGAAATCATCGGTCACGGTTCTGAATTTGCGCAGCATGATCGTGACGACCGGGTCGATCAGCACGTCGTCGTAGGTGCTTTTGATCAGCGTTGCGGCTGCCTCGGGCGACAGCCCGGCGACCTTGATGCCGTTCTTGCCCGGCAGCGAGATCCGGCCATCCGGTCGGACGATCACCGTACGGTTGTATTCCGGGTGGGTGCGGAAATCGACGTCGAACTCGTCGCTGGGGTTGAGCCGGTAGGTCGGCTGGACCACGCTCGAGTCGATCAGGAAGGATACTTCGAGGTTGTCGCCGACATTGAGCCGGTAGTTGGCGAGCCCCAGGCGCATGGTGCGCCCGACCTCCTCCTCGGCGGCGGCGACGACTGAGGGCGGCACCGCATCGGCGATCGAGCCGGTCTGGGTCACGTCCGGGCCGGACCGCCCTGCCGAGCGGGGTTTGCCGGACATGCAACCGCTCAGAAGCGGTGCGCAGGCGAGGACCGCCAGCGCGGCGGCACGGCATCGCGGATGATCCGCGACGCTGGATGCCCGGGAGGCGCGCCGGGTCGCCGCGCCGAGGAACGCAGACAGGGAAAACGCCATCGACCTTCAGCCGCACCATGCTCGACTGCGCCCGTCCGATGACAACTCGTGATCGAACCGCGCAGAGCGATACAATCGACGGGTTTGGTTAACGAGGCTTGAAGCTCGCCCCGCTCAACTCTATCAGAAGTTGTGAAAACGGGCCTGTGGCAAACTGCGGAGGCCGGGCATGGCGCCTGGCCAAGACAGGAGCGCGCCGGACGCGTCGGCCTGCCGGAGGCGGCCGTTGCTCGGAGGCGGTGCCGGCTACCGGAACGACCCTGCTTGCACATGGATCTTAAGGAACGGTCACGCTCGGATTTCAGGATCCTTGCCGCCCCGTAGATCACGCGCTGTCCCACCACGGGCACGCGACCACGACGCGTGCCGCGCCCGATCCAGCCATGACCGGTGTTCGAACGGAACGCAGAGAGCGTGATGACTGTCGATCAATCAATAGGTTTGATCGAAATCCATATCTCTTCAGATCCTTGCTTAAGCTTGAGCTCTCGGATAACAAGAACTTGATCGAAACGCCTCGGATATTCAGACGAGGCCGGGGCGGCGCGATCCTGAATGCCGGCATTCACCGGCCCGGAGTCGAGCGCCATGCCCGGCCTGAACCCCGCGCTGTTCGCGCGCCTCAGCGACGACCTCGAGGCGTCCTTTCAGGAAGACCTGGAGGAGGCGGTGGTCGATCCGGCGCGCTGGCCCGATCTGATCGAGCGCGTGTCGCTGGCGTCCGGGAGCGAAGGCGCGCTGCTCCTGCGCACCGACCGGACGGCCCTGGATGCGCTCACCACGGCGTCGCTCGCCGAATCCTCGAAGCGCTACTTCGAGGAGGGCTGGCACCGGGAGGATCACCGCTTCCGCGGCATGCCGATGATCCGCGCCCGCGGCATCGCGGTCGATCAGGACTTCACCACGCCCGAAGAGATCCAGCGGCTGCCGTTCTATCAGGATCTGCTGGCCTCCAGCGGGCTGCGCTGGTTCGCCGGGATCGGCTTCGAGGTGAAGGGCCGGCTCTGGTGCCTGGCGCTGCAGCGGACGGTGGCGCAGGGCCTGTACGAGCCGCACGAGCAGGCGCGCCTGGCGACCCTGTCGCCGCTGCTCCGGCGGGCCGGACTCCTCACCGCGATGGTCGAGAAGGCGCGCCTCGCCGGCCTGACGCAGGCCTTCGACATCATCGAGCGAGCGGCCATGATCCTCGATTCCGAGGGGCGGGCCGTGCATTGGAACACGGCGTTCGGGGCGCTTTTGGGCCGCGACCTGAAGCTCGCGGGTGGGCGCCTCGCCGTCGAGGAAGGTGAGGCGGCACGCCAGCTGGAGGCGTTGTCGCGGCCGTCCGGGCGGGCCCCGATCTCCGCGATCGTGGTGGCCCGCCGGGACGCTTCGCCGATCGTGCTCCACGTGGTCCCGCTAGTCGGCCCGAGCCGCGGCCTGTTCGCGGGCGGGAGCACGCTGCTGATGGCCAGCATTCCCGGGACCATGCCGGTGCCCGCCGCCTTCGTCCTCCAGTCCGCCTACCGGTTGACCCCCGCGGAGGCGCGCCTCGCCCAGGCCCTGTCCAACGGTGTCACCCTCGCGGAGGCGGCGAGCCGCTTCGCGATCACCGCCGCCACCGCGCGCTCGCAGCTCAAGGCGATCTTCGCCAAGACCGGCGTGACCCGGCAATCGGACCTGCTCCGGCTCGTGATGGGCTTGGCGCGGTAGTGTGCCGTCTGTCGGGTTGCGGAACGGGTCGTGCCGCGAGGCCGTTTCAACCGACACGACAGGAGACAACACCATGACGTATCGGATCGCACTGGCCTCCGCGCTGACGATCGGAGCTCTCGTGATCGGCGCCCCCGCCGAGGCGAAGGGGTGTCTCAAGGGGGCGGTGGTCGGCGGCGTCGCCGGCCATATGGCCGGACACGGCAAGATGGGCGCCGCCGCCGGCTGCGCGATCGGCCATCACCGGGCCAACAAGAAGGACAAGCAGGGCTGATCGCATCCCCGCAAGCACCGCTGCGCCGCGACCGGCGCGGCGGTGATCCGAGATGACCGGCACGGCCTTGTGAAGCCGGATCCCCAGCCGGGGATCCGGCTTCACGCGTTTCTGAAGGGGGGGCTCGGTCGGCGGGGCCGAAACTCGATCGGTGACGACGTCCGATGACGGCGATCCCTTGACCGCTTATTGGAGTTGTTCTAATTAAGAACTGTAGGCGGGCGGCCAGCGATCGGTCCCTGCCGCAAGCCATTGCGACGACGGAGAGAGACGATGACCGGTACCGCGAACGCCGCTTGCGAGAGCTGCCGCTTCTTCGACGACCACAAGCTCAACGGCGCCCAGGCGCAGGGCGACGAGGGTCTCTGCCGCTTCAACCCGCCGGTCAGCCAGCCGGCTCCGCAGTCCAAGGGCCTGTGGCCGGTGGTGGCCTCCAAGGATTGGTGCGGCCACTTCACCGCCGAGATGTCCGCCGCCGAGTAATCGGGACGCGCGGCGCCGCGATCGCGGCGCCGGACGGGCGTCCATCCCCGCGCCGTCCTGCACCGCGATCCACCCGTGACGACCCGCGCGCGATCACCCGGCCCCACGGGGTGGTCGCGCATTGCCGTTTCGGCTCCGGCAGCCGTATGTTCGGGCCATGAGTCACGCCATCCGCCCCGCGACCCAGGCCGATATCCCGGCGATTGCAGCCATCTACGGCGAGGCCGTCCGCACAGGCACGGCGAGCTTCGAACTGGAGCCGCCGGACGTCTCGGAGATGGGGCGCCGTTTCGCCGTCCTGCGCGACGGCGGGTTTCCCTACCTCGTGGCGATCAGCTGTGGCGCAGTCTCCGGCTACGCCTATGCCGGTCCCTATCACCAGCGCGCGGCCTATCGTTCGACCTTCGAGGATTCGATCTACGTCGCTCGTTCGGCCCGGGGTACGGGCGTCGGACGAGCGTTGCTCGGCGCGTTGATCGTCGAAGCCGAACGGATCGGCGGCCGGACCATGGTCGCGGTCATCGCCGAGAGCGACTCGCCCGCGTCGGTTGCGCTCCACGCCGCCTTCGGTTTCACGCCGGTCGGCACCCTGGCGGGCGTGGGTTACAAGCACGATCGCTGGCTCGACGTGACCCTGATGCAGCGGCCGCTCGGACCGGGCCGGAGCGCTCCGCCGTCCCGCACCTGACCGGCCGGCTGTCGGCACGAAGACTGGTCATCGTGGCTCAGCCCTAGGCTGCGCCGTCATGATGCGGACAACTTCGCGCGAGAGACGGCGGGCAGGACGCGCAAGCCGCCCGGTGCTCGGCCCGGCGAGAGCGCGATGACGCGAGCGCGGGGGCCGTCCGCAAGGCGGTCGGTCTCGTTCCTTCGGGGCGCGCGAGGCAGGGGAGTTCGGGTATGATGGTTTCTTCGATCGGTCGGCGGGTCGCGCCGCTCGCGGCCCTGGCGCTCGCCGCGTTTGGTTCGCCCGCGCATGCCGCGACACCGGCTGACCCCAGCGGCACCTACATCACCGAAGACGGCCGCGCCCGCGTCCGCCTCGAAAAGTGTGGCGCCGCCAACGACCGGCTGTGCGGCTACGTGGTCTGGCTGAAGGTGCCGCTCAACGACAAGGGCGAGCCGCGGGTCGACTTCAAGAACCCGGATCCGAAGAAGCAGGCGCGCCCCTCGCTCGGCCACCAGCTCATCCTGGGCCTGAAGCCGAACGCCGACGCCCATTACGAGGGCAAGATCTACAATTCCGAGGACGGCAAGTCCTACGATGTCACCATCTGGACCGACGCGCCGAACGAACTGACGGTGCGGGGCTGCCTGATCGCCTTCCTGTGCAAGTCGCAGACCTGGAACAAGGTCGTCGACCTCCTGCCCGGCCAGCTCGCCGGCGCGACCAACGCGCCGAATGGCCCGCGCAGCGACCCGGAATTCGCCACGGGCTCGCCCAAGCCCGCCGCCAAGG
>NZ_VRVD01000227.1:0-7105 GCF_008040015.1 Methylobacterium sp. WL18
AGCAGCAAGGCACCGTCCGGCAAGCAGGCGAGGCGACGCTCGACGAGGGCGCCGAGGAGCCGCCCGGCGTAGGCGAGGTCATCGGCCGGCAGATCGCCGCCGGCGCGGACGAGGCCCTCTGCCGCCCCAACCTGTGCCGCGCCATCCCCGCACAAGGCCCCGGCAAGTATCGCCCGGTCGAGCGGCGCTGCAAAGGCCGGCATTGCCGGGAGCGCCAGACACAAGAGCGCCAAGTACCAGAGCGCCAGGTACCAGGGCGCCAGGTACCAGGGCGCCAGGTACCGGGGCGGCAGGCGTGCCTGGCGAGGACGCCCCCTCGGATCAGCCATAGGGGCTGAACGGGACCGGCTTCGGCGCGTCGGCAGATTGCCAGAGCACGTCGAAGCCGCGCTTCTCGTTGACCGAGCCGATGAAGACGCCGCGGGAGACGTAGTTGTTCTCGCCCGTCATGGTCAGCGTGTAGCCCGACGGGTCGTCGAAGCTGAGGTTCGCGAAGGCTTGGCGCACCTCCGGTACTGCTAAGGAGCCCGCCTTGGCGGCGGCGAGCGCCCAGAGATGGACGCTGTCGTAGGCCGAGACCATCGGATCGATGACTGTGTCGGCGCTGAACGGGACGTTCTTGGCCTTCACGTAGGCGGCCCAGTCGCCAAGGAATTTCTTGTTCCGTTCGCCCTTGGCGGCCTGGAGATAGGCCCAGCAGTTCAGGTGGCCGACGAGCTTGGCGGTATCGAGCCCTTCGAGATCGGCCTCCACCATGTCGAGGCCGAGGATCGGCACGTCGGTGGCGGTGACGCCCTGGTTGGCGAATTCACGCAGGAAATCGGGGATCGAGGATCCGACGACGGTAAGCACCACAATCGCTTGGCCGCCGGGCTGGCTGGCGAAGCTGCGCACCTGGTTCACGAGCGTCTGGAAATTCGAGAAGCCGAATGGCACGTACTCCTCGCGCCACGCGGTCTCCGGGATGCCCTTGCTCTTCCAGTACCCCTTCAATTGCTTGTTGATCGTGCGCGGCCAGACGTAGTCCGAACCGATCATGAAGAAGCGCTTTGCGCCGACTCCTTCGGGGCCCATCAGGTAATCGACCGCCGGCAGCACGGAACTCGCGGGCGGCGAGTTCATGTAGACGACATTCTTTGAATTCTCGTCGCCCTCGAAGTGGAGCGGGTAGAACAGCAGCCCATCGTTCTGCTCGACGACCGGCAGCACCGACTTGCGGGACACGGAGGTCCAGCAGCCGAACAGGGCCGCGACCTTCTCCTGCTGAAGCATTTGCCGGCCGACCTGGGCGTAGAGCGGCCAGTCCGAGGCGGGATCGGAAGTCAGGACCTCGATCTGGCGGCCGTTGACGCCGCCGCGTCCGTTGATCTCGTCGGCGGCCATGCGAACGACGTGGTTCAGCCGGCCCTCGAGATTGGCCATCGTGCCGGAGGACGAGAACAGGCACCCGAGCTTGACCGGGTCGGCTGCGAAGGATGGGCGGATGAGGGCTGGTGCCGCGAGCAGCGCCGCTGCGCCGACGAAGCTGCGCCGCGTGAGATGCGTCATCGATCCCGAAGCTCCCGTGGATTGGCCATCCGATTGTCGGCCGCCGTCCGGTCGACGGGAAGGGGAAAGAGGCCGCAGTCCGGCGAGGACTTTGCGCATATTAGCGGCACTTGCGCGCGTGGATGGCGGTATTCATCGGAGAACGTCAAAATTATCGTATTGAATACGAGCTTCTCCGCCGCCTGAACCGGGACGCGACGTCTTCAACATCACGACGGCGGGCGCATCCCGCCCCATCGCCGACGCGCAGGGATGTCTGGGTCTGCCGAAGCGCGTCTCATCGGACGTATTCGGCCGCGAATGGCACGCTTCTTGTGAGGAGCTCGCTAGCGCAGCGTCGCGTAGAGCGGCGACTACGGGTTGGCGTGCCGTCGATACTGAGAGCTGCCGGGTGACCGGATCTCCTCGACCGCTCTGCCCCCGTCACGACCTCGACATCGTCGCGCGTCCGGCCGGGAGCCGGCGCACCGCCTTAAAGACCCCGACATCCGCCTCCTGAGGAGAGCCGATATGTGCGACCGTCACGGCGATTATCGCGTTCCTGATTTCTCGCAGTTCAAACCCAACCGCAGACGCTTCCTCGGCGGAACCGCCGCGGCGCTCACGCTCGCCGTCGGGCCCGGCACGATCGGCCAGGCGATGGCGGCCAACGGCATCCGAGCGACGCACGGGACCGGGTTCTGCAACCTGAACTTCTTCCTGGCCGAGGCGATGCAGCTCGCCAAAGATGACGGGCTGACGATCGACTTCGTCAACACGCCGACCTTCTCCGATCAGGTCACCTTCCTCGGCATGGGTCAGGTCGATGCCGGCGTGATGCCCTATACGAGCTTCATGGCGCTCTACGACGCCGGCGCTCCAGTCAAGATCGTGGCCGGCGGCGGCATCGAGGGTTGCGTGCTCGTGGCCCAGCCCGGCCTCGACAGCCCGGAAAAGCTCAAGGGCAAGACGCTCGGCACCTTCCAGCTCGATACGCTGGAGGTGCTGCCCTACGACTGGCTGAAGAAGAACGGCGTCGCCTTCAAGGACATCACGGTCCGCTACATGGGCTCGACCCCGGAGGCCGTGGAGGCGTTCCGCGCCGGCGCCCTCGATATCATCTCGACGATCGAGCCCTACGGCACCGCGCTCCTCACCGACGTGAAGGGTGCGGTCAAACTCTCCGACGGCACCGACATCTATGGCAAGGGCTACACCGACTGCGTGCTCGCGGTGCGCAACGACCTGATCGACAAGAACCCAGCGGCGGTCAAAGCCCTGATCAAAGGCATGATGAAGGCCCAGGCCGTGGCGGAGGGCGACCCCCAGACCGCCCTGAACAAGCTCGTCGGCTCCTACTACAAGACCTCGATGAGCAACGCCCAGCTCGCCATGGGCCGGCAGCCCTCGGTGGTGGACGCCCGCAACCAGACGCAGTTCATCCTCGACCGGACCGATTCCGTCGCCGAGATGGGCTACATCAAGAAGAAGCCCGGCCGCGACGCGATCGACTGGACCCTGCTGGAACAGGTCATCGCCGAAAACCCGGAACTCTACGGCAAGCTCAAGCTGAAGTCGGCCTGAGCGGATGGCCATCGATCTCGCCCGCGCCGCCGCCGTCCCGCACGGCCAGCCGCGTCTCCCGTTCGCACAGCGCCTGGCGCTGCCCGACGGGTTCGTCCCACTGCTGCAACGGATCGGCTGGATGCTGGTCTCGGTCGGATGCTTCGCCGGCCTCTGGGAGCTGCTCTGGGCGTTCGGCATCGCCGATGCCAAGCTGCTGCCGCCACCCCACGTCTTCCTCGGCAACCTCGTCGAGCAGGCGCGGTTCTTCAATACCGCGCAGCGCTGGCAGATCGGCACCGGCATGAACGCCGGCCCGAGCCCCGCCATGGCGGTGTTGATCACCGTGCTCGCCTCCACCGGGCGGGTGTTGGCAGGGTTGTTCCTGGCCGCGACCCTGTCGATCCTGGTCGGCGTGGCGATCCGCTACGTCGTGCTGTTCGAGCGGTTGACCCTGCCGACCATCACGCTCCTGGCCCCGGTCTCGCCGATCGCGTGGCTGCCGGTGGCGATCTTCATGTTCGGGATCGGCAACGCGCCGGCGATCTTCATGGTGTTCATCGCCCTGTTCTTCACGATGGTCCTCTCGACCATCCATCAGATCGACGGGGTCAACCGGAACTACATCAACGTCGCCCGGACGATGGGTGCATCGAAGCGCCAGATCTACGCGCGGGTGATCGTGCCGGCGATCCTGCCGGGGCTGCTCGCGGTGCTGCGCCTCAACCTGTTCGGGGCCTGGATGGTGGTGCTCGTCGCCGAGGCGACCGGCGTCGGTTACGGTCTCGGGCAGGTGATCATGCTGGCGCGCAACACCTTCAACCCGTCGCTGGTCTTCTTCACCATTACGCTGATCGGCTTCCTCGGCTTCGCCTTCGACCTGATGTTCCGGCTGGTTCAGCGGCGGATGCTCTATTGGCTGCCACGCGACGCGGGGTCTTCCCTTGGGCTCTGACCGTCTCTCCGTTGCCGATCGCCCGGCCGTCTCCGGCGAGAGCGACGCCGTGTCCTGCCGCGGCGTTTCCAAGGTCTGGGCCGCCGGCACCGCCCGCGCCCACGAGGCCCTGCGCGACATTGACCTCGACGTGCAGCCCGGCGAGTTCGTGGTGTTTCTCGGCCCGTCCGGATGCGGGAAGAGCACGCTGCTCTACCTGATCGCCGGGCTCGAGGCCGCCACGGGGGGGCGGATCCAGTCCTTCGGCGAGCCGGTGGCTGGACCATCCCCCGAACGCAGCCTGATCTTCCAGGAGACCTCGCTCTTCCCTTGGCTCAGCGTCTGGCAGAACGTCAGCTTTGGCCTGTCGCTGAAGGGCGTGCCGGAATTGGAGCGCCGGAGCATCGCGCGGGCCGCACTCCAGCGGGTCGGCCTCGCCGAGGCGTTCGACAAGCGGCCCGACGAGCTGTCGGGCGGCATGCGTCAGCGCGTAGCGGTCGCCCGGGCGCTCGCCATGCGCCCCAAAGTCCTGCTGATGGACGAGCCCTTCGCAGCGCTCGACGTGCAGACCCGCCAGAAGATGCAGGACTTCCTGCTCGATGTCTGGCGCGACAGCGGCGCCTCGGTGCTGTTCGTGACCCACCACATCGACGAGGCGGTGGCGCTCGCCGATCGCGTGGTGGTGTTCACCGCTCGCCCGGGGCGGATCAAGACGATCGTGGTCAACACCCTGCCGCGCCCCCGCGACCCGTTCTCGCCCGGCGCCGAAGCGATGCGGCGGCATCTCACCGAACTCCTGCGCGATGAGGTCGACAGGGCCTTCGCCGAGCAGGAAGCCCTCGCCTGACCAATTCCGACCATAACGGACCGAAGCATGGCCACATCGTTGATTCGCAGCCGGCAGATGATCACCCGCACCCTCGACCGTGAGCGCTGGGAGGAGGTCGCCGACGGAGCTGTGCTCCAGAAGGACGGGGTAATCGAGGCGGTCGGCACCTACGCGGAGTTGCATGCGCGCTATCCCGACGCGCCCGTGATCGGCTCCGGCCGCGAGATCCTGCTGCCGGGCTTTGTCAACGGGCATCATCATGTCGGCCTGACGCCGGTCCAGCTCGGCTCCCCCGACATGCCGCTGGAGCTGTGGTTCGTCACCCGCATGGTGGCGCGCAACCTGAACCTCTACCTCGACACCCTGTACTCGGCCTTCGAGATGGTCGGCTCCGGGATCACCACGGTCCAGCACATCCACGGCTGGATGCCTGGAAGCCTGGAAGAGGTCGAAGCGCGCTCGAACGAGGTGCTGCGCGCCTATCGCGACATCGGCATGCGGGTCTCGTACTGCTTCGCAGTGCGCGACCAGAACCGACTCGTCTACCAGGCGGACATGGATTTCGTGGCGAGCCTGCCGACGTCGCTTCAGGACCCGATGAAGCGCTGGTTCGAACGCTTTCAGATGTCGCTGGAGGACAACTTCGCGCTGTTCCGTAGCTTGCATTCAGGCCAGGCCGGGGCTGCCCGGGCCAAGATCCAGCTTGCTCCGGCCAACCTCCACTGGTGCTCCGACGCGGCGCTCGAGGGCCTGTCCGGGCTCTCCGAATCCTACAATGTGCCGATGCACATGCATCTGGTCGAGACCGCCTACCAGAAGGCCTACGCGGAAAAGCGCAGCGGCGGGACGGCGGTGGAACATCTTGACCGGTTCGGCCTGCTCGGGCCGCGCATGACGCTCGGCCATGGCGTCTGGCTGAACGAGGCCGACATCGACCGCGTGGCCGCGACCGGAACCTGCATCTGCCACAACTGCTCCTCAAACTTCCGACTGCGTTCGGGCGTGGCGGCGCTCAACCGCTTCGAGGCGAAGGGCATCAACACCGCGATTGGCCTCGACGAAGCAGGCATCAACGACGATCGCGACATGCTCCAGGAGATGCGGCTCGTGCTGCGCGCCCACCGGGTGCCCGGCATGGACGAGGCCGACGTGCCGGGCATGGCCCAGGTGCTGCGCATGGCGACTGTCGGGGGCGCCCGCACCACCGGCTTCGGCGACAGCCTCGGCACGATCGAGGTTGGCAAAGCCGCCGACCTTGTGCTGCTGGACTGGGACCAGATCGCATATCCCTACCTCGACGCCGAGACGCCGCTGCTCGACGCGGTGATCCAGCGCGCCAAGACCGGCGGCGTCACGACGGTGCTGTGCGACGGCGAGGTGCTCTACGCTGATGGCCGATTCACCCGGGTCGACCGCGACGCCGCCCTGAAGGCCCTGCACGACGACTTGGCACGCGCCCTGTCGGACGACGAGGTCGAGCGTCGTCAGCTCTCAAAGGCCCTCCTTCCCCATGCCCGGCGCTTTTACGCAGACTATGTCGACCCCGGTCGGCACGAGCCGTTCTACCGCCCGAGTTCGCGCGTCTGAGGCGTGCGAATCCTCCTCGTCAACCCGAACACCTCGGCGGCCATGACGGCCCGGATGGAGGCTGCCGCCGTCAGCGCGCTGGCCCCGGACGTGCAGCTCACTGCGCTGACGGCGGCGCACGGCCTCCCCTACATCGCGAGCCGAGCGGAGGCGCAGCTCGCCGGCGCAGCGGTGCTGGAGACTCTGGCCGAACATCAATCCGGCTTCGACGCCGCCGTGATCGCGGCTTTTGGCGATCCCGGCCTGATCGCAGCACGCGAGCTGTTCGACCTGCCCGTCGTTGGGATGGCCGAG
Organism: Methylobacterium sp. WL18; assembly: GCF_008040015.1. Classification (NCBI taxonomy): domain Bacteria; kingdom Pseudomonadati; phylum Pseudomonadota; class Alphaproteobacteria; order Hyphomicrobiales; family Methylobacteriaceae; genus Methylobacterium; species Methylobacterium sp. WL18. The sequence continues at coordinate 6,735 of NZ_VRVD01000227.1, forward strand.
GCGGCGATGCTCACCGCCTGCATGCTCGGCCAGCGCTTCGGTGTCGTGACGTTCTCGGGCACCCTGCTGCCCTGGTACGAGGATGCGGTGCTGCTGGCCGGACTCTCTGCCCGATGCGCCTGCGTCCGGTCTGTTGCGGCCGGCTTCCAGTCGGTCACGGAGGTGCAGCACGAGCTTGAGGCCGAGATCATCGCCCTCGCGAACCGCGTTGTGACCGAGGATGGTGTCGACGCGGTGATCCTGGCCGGAGCGCCGCTGACCGGCCTGGCCGCTCGGATTGCCGAGGCGGTCCCGGTGCCGCTGATCGATCCGCTCTCTGCCGCGCTCGGGCAGGCGCAGGTCATGGTCCGGCTCGGCGTGAAGCCCCCGCG
>NZ_VRVD01000228.1:0-7105 GCF_008040015.1 Methylobacterium sp. WL18
TCGGCGCCGCCCTCGACCGCGTCGCCCTGGCCACCGCCCGCCAGGTCGAGCGCGGCCGGCCGCGCCTGCTGCACGTCAACGCGCTGGCCACCTTCACCCTGCGCTGGCTGATCCCGCGCCTGTCCGGCTTCCAGGTCGCCCACCCCGCCGTAGAGGTCCGGCTGACCACCTCCAACGTGCCCCTGGCCCACCTCGTGGACCCGTTCGACGTGGCGATCCGGGGCGGGCCGGATACGCGTCCCGGCCATATCGGGCAGCCGTTCCTGTCCGAGCGGCGCCTGCCGGTGTGCAGCCCGGCCCTGCTGCGGCGCCTGCCGCTCCACGAACCGGAGCACCTGCGCCACCATACCCTCCTGCACGCGGCGACGCTCCCGGAGGTCTGGCCGCACTGGCTGCGGGCCGCCGGGGTGCCGGACCTGACGCCGCAGGCCTCGGTGACCCTGGAGCACTTCTACCTGACGCTGCAGGCCGCCCTCGACGGCCTCGGCGTCGCGATGGGCCCGGAGCGCCTGATCGCCGACGACGTGGCCGCCGGCCGCCTGACCCGCCCGTTCGCGGGCCCGTCGCTGCCGGCACGGAGCTACTACACCTACGTGCCCGAGACCCGGGCGGACGACCCGACCGTGCGCGCCTTCTGCACCTGGCTGACCGAGGCGGCGCACGACGCCTGAACACGGGACAGGGAGCGGGATGGCATCCGGAGCTATCCTGGCGCAAGAATGCTTGTCAGGCATAGATGCTTGTCAGGAATGCGTTCGACGGCGTCAGCGCCGACCGGCGGACGCCGCTGCCGAAGGTGAGTTCATGGCGCGCAAGCGTCTCCGCCCCACGATCGCGTATCTGTCCGAGGCCGTGGCGCGGCTCGGGCTCGCCCCGGATTCCGTCGACCTGGAAACCCTGCGCGCCGATCTCGAGCTGCCCGATTTCGGCGCCGAGGTCGAGGACGAGCGGGTCGCCCAGGCGTTGCGCGCCCGGCAGCGGGCCCGGGCCTTCGCCGAGACGGGCGTCCCGGCGGTCCGGAAGGCCATCCCCACCCTGAAGGCCGCGATCACCCGGGACCATCGGGTGATCTGGACCATCCGGATCGAGATCCCGCTGCTCGACAACGGCCGCATGGACCTCCGGATCGACATCGCCCCGGACCCGGCCGCCGCCGAGATCCTGGCGCGCATGGCGGCCCGGAACGATCCCGCCCACCGGGTCGAGGCCCTGCGGGCGGCCGTGGCTGAGCGGGCGGCCGAGGCCGTCCGCAGCTTGGGCAAGCCGGTCGAGCGCCTGCGGGGGCAGATCATCCAGGACCTGCGCGAGGTCGGGGCCGATGCGGCCGCCTACATCGCCCACATGGACCGGTCGCTGCGGTCCCGGGTGTTCGCCTACGGGCCGAAGCTGGCACGCGCCCTGGTCGACGCGCTCACCCCCGTGCGCCGCCACGCCAAGGCGGTGGCGAGCGAGGGCTCGCGCCTGCGCCGCCTGCGCGATCAGGTCGGGTTCGGCGCCTATATCGAGCGCTTCACCGCCGCCCGCCGGCTGAACCGGCGGATCCTGTTCCACATGGGCCCGACCAATTCCGGCAAGACCTACGCGGCCCTGCAGATGCTGACGGCGGCGCCGACCGGCACTTACCTAGCGCCCCTGCGGCTGCTGGCCCTGGAGAACTACGAGGCCCTGCGCGAGCGCGGGCTCCGGGCCGGCATGGTCACCGGCGAGGAGGTCTTGGGCGAGCCGCAGCCGACCCACACCGCCCGCACCATCGAGACCGCCGACCTGACCCGCCCGATCGACGTCGCGGTGATCGACGAGATCCAGATGCTGTCGGATCCCGACCGCGGCTGGGCCTGGACCAACGCCCTGTTCGGCGTGGCCGCCCGGACCGTGGTCGTGTGCGGTTCCGACGACGCCTTGGCCTATGTCCGCCGCGCCGCCGAGGCCGCGGGCGAGTCGCTGGAGGTGATCCCGTTCACCCGCAAGTCGCCGCTGCTGCTGCTCGACGAACCGGTCCCCCTGGAGAAGGTCGAGCCGGGGGACGCGGTCGTGGCGTTCTCGCGCCGGGCCGTGCACGAGAACCGCGAGATCCTGGTCGCCCGCGGGCACCGGGTCGCGACCATCTACGGCGCCCTGTCGCCGGAGGTGCGCCGGGCGGAGGCCACGCGCTTCCGCACCGGCGAGGCCAACGTGCTGGTCACCACCGACGCGATCGGCATGGGGCTCAATCTCGGGCCGCTCCGGCGGATCGTGTTCTCGACCGTGCGCAAGTGGGACGGCGTGAAGGAGCGCGGGCTGACCAATTCCGAGATCCGCCAGATCGCCGGGCGGGCGGGCCGCTACGGGCACCAGGAGGTCGGCTACGTGGCGGCGACGGACGCGATCGCCGTCGAGCCGATCCGGGTCGCGTTGTCGGGCGCTCCCACGGCGCCGGCAGCGGACTCGCGCTTCTTCGTCCGGCCGGATCTCGGCGCGATCCGCTCCGTCGCCGCGGAGATGCAGACCCACAGCCTCCACGAGGTGCTGACGCACTTCGCCCGGGCGACCTTCTACGCCGGCTCGCCGTTCCAGCCCTCGGCCCTGGAGGAGATCCTGGAGGTCGCGCGGGTGGTCGACCGGGCGCGGCTGCCGATCGAGGAAAAGTTCGCCTTCTCGGTCTGCCCGATCAACCGGCGCGACGAGATCGCCATGGGTATGCTCGAACGCTGGAGCCAGGCTCGGGCGGCCGGCACCACGGTCCCGGCCCTGCGGGCGAACCTGACCGGGGAACTCGACTACCAGGAGCGGAGCGTCCGCCTGGCCAGCGCCTACCTGTGGCTGTCACGCCGCTTCCCCGACACCTTCGACGACGTCGAGGCGATCCGGCACATGCGCAGCCGCGCCAACGACGCCATCGAGCAGCACCTGCGCGAGACCGCGACCCGCAAGGCCGAGCGCCGCACCCGCCGGGCGGGCACGCGGTAGCGCATCATCCCGAAAGGTGGTTGCCGGCTTTCGGGAAAAGATGATGCGAAATAACGACTTAAAAACTCACCAGCGGTAGCCGAGGCTGGCGATGACGGTCCGGCCGTTGCCGTAGAAGCAGCCGCCCGCCGCGAAGCAGGAGGCGACGTAGGTCCGGTCGAACAGGTTGGCGGCGTTCACCGAGACCTGCCAGCCCGCCAGCCCCGGATCGGCGGCGCCGAGTTCGTAGCGGATCGCCGCATCGACCAGGGTCACGGCCGGCACCGAAAAGCTGTTGGCCGGGTCGCCGGCGCTCCGGCCGATGGCGCGGATCCCGCCGGCGAGGCTGAGGCCCGCGAGCGGACCGCCCGGGAACCGATAGTTCGCCCAGAGCGACACCAGCTGGTCGGGCACGGACACGAAGCGCTTGCCGACGAGCGCCGGGTTGCTGTCCCGGCTCACGGTGGTGTCGAGGTAGGTATAGGCGCCGATCAGGTCGAGGCTGTCGGACAGGGTCGCGCGGGCCTCGAGCTCGATGCCGCGCGAGCGCACCGCGCCGGTCTGGACTTTGTAGAACGGATGCGCCGGATCGGCGGTGGATACGTTGTCCTGGGTGATGTCGAAGCCCGAGACCGCGAAAAAACTCTCCAGGCCGGGCGGCTGGTACTTCACCCCGGCTTCGGTCTGCCGCGCATGGGTCGGCTTGAACGGCGCGCCCGCGAAGGTGGTGCCCAGGGTCGGCTCGAACGAGGTCGCGTAGCTGGCGTAGGGCGCGAGGCCGCCGTCGAACAGGTAGGTCGCGCCGACCCGACCGGTGAAGGCCGCGTCGTCCTGTTGGGAATTCCGCGCGCTCAGGCGGTTCGCGGTGTCGAGGAAGGACCAGTCCTGCCGCCCGCCGATCGTGAGGACCCAGCGGTCCAGCCGCATCTGGTCCTGGGCGTAGAGTCCGACGCGGTTCCAATCCTGCCGGGTCCGCGGGGCGGCCGGCGGAACCGCAAAGGGCCGGCCGTAGACCGGCGCTGCAAAGTCGATCGGCGGCACCGGGCCGAAGCCCGAGGCGTCCGTATCCGCCCGGGAGCCCTGATAGCCGAGCCCGAACAGGAGGGTGTGGGCGATCGGCCCGGTGGCGAAGTCGGCCTGCGCCTGGTTGTCCAGGGATAGCCCGTCCACCGCCTCCCGCGACCAGGAGGCCGAGCGTTCGAGCAGGCGCGACGTCTCTCCGAACGGGGCGAAGAAGTTGACCGCCGCGCCTTCGAAGCGCGTATCGATATGAGCGTAGCGCAGGTTCTGCCGAACGGTCCAGGTCGCGTCGAAACGGTGCTCGACGGCGTAGCCGATCATGGCCTGCTGACGGTCGTAAGCATCGAACCCGGGCTCCCCCGGGAAGAAGCGGCGCCGGATCCGGCCGGCCGGGTTGGGGAACAGGGTTCCCTCGGCCGGGAGCCAACCCGAAAAGTTGTTGTGCGGGTCGTTCTGGTAGAAGCCCAGCAGGGTGAGACTCGTGTCCTCGTCCGGCCGCCACGCGAGCGTCGGGGCGAGCACGACCCGCTGCTCCCGGGAAAAGTCGACCTGCGTGTCGACCCGCCGCCCGAGGCCGTTGAGGCGATAGGCCAGGCTGCCGTCGTCGCCGATTGGGCCGCCGACGTCGAAGGCCGCCTCGGCGCGGTTGCGGTTGCCGCTGGTGAGCGTCACCGCCCCGAACGGCTGCTCGGTCGGCCGCTTGCTGACCATGGCGACGATCCCGCCCGGGCTCGCCTGCCCGTAGAGTACCGAGGCGGGCCCGCGCAGCACCTCGACGCGCTCCAGCGTCGAGGGATCGATGACTTGTGCGGCCCAATTGCCGCCCTTGACCAGCGGCAGGCCGTCGAGGACCTGCGGGTTGGTCGCGCCGGCGGCGAACCCGCCGAAGCCGCGCAGGAACACACTTTCCAGCACACCGCCGATCCGCGTGTCCGCGAAGACCCCGGGCGTGTAGCGAACGCTGTCGCCGACGCTCCGGGCCGCCTGCTGATCGATCTGCGCCCGGGGGATCACAGACACCGCCTGTGGGACAGCGATGAGGGGCGTGTCGGTCTTGGTACCCGTGGCCGAGACGCGGGCCACGAGTCCGGGGACCGGATCCGTTCCGGTCATCCCGCGTCGCGTCACCGTAAGGACGGGCAGCGCGATCTCGGCATCTTTTTCGCCGCCCGGTGGGACGGCCACACGTACCGATCGCACAGGGTTCAGCGGGGCAGAGCCCGTGTGTGGCTCGTGACCGGACGGCCCTCCGAACGGCGGCTTCGGCTCCGCGCGAAGAGGTACCGGGGAGAGGCTCAGGACGACGGCGAGGACGACGGTGCAGTCCTTGATGCGCGGCAGCCTGGTCGCCTCTCGAACAGGCGTGGTGGGGGCGAGCGGGTACGGCGTTCGCGGAGACATGATCGGGCTCCTGGTTAGGGAGCCCAGCGCTACGGCGGTTGTCCGCGTCGGTCAATAAAGGTAGGATGATTGGATAAAACTATCTTTTAGCGGGATTCCAGGGAGCCGGGGTCATGGACCGCGCGTCGTTCACCCTCCACGATGTTTCCGACTTTCCCCTCGTGCGGATGCGGAACGACGCTGCGCGTCCGCCCGGCTACGCCTCCATCTGGTGCCGGGAGATGGACGCGTTGCTCGCAGGCGGCGACCCCTTCGTGCTGATCTATGATGGACGCCGGCACGACGAAGCGCATGACGACCGGGTCGCCCGCGGCCTCTGGCTGAAGCGGAACAAGGAAGCCCTGGGCGGGTGCTGCCGCGCGTTGATCGTCGTCGAGCCAGACCCGGAGCGCCGCCACGCCTTGGAAGCCGCGTTTCCCAGCTTGATCCGCGCGTTCGGCACACCCCAGGCCGCATGCGCCACCGATCGCGAAGCCGCCGCACTGGCCAGGCAGACCCTGGGCGCGGCCGGTTGATCGGAGCCGCAGCGCGCTCAGCTCCCGGGGGCGGTCTCGATACGCACGAGCGCATCGAGAATCGGGCCGACGATGGCCCGGGCCGCGTCCGCCGCACCCACTTCGTCCCGCTCCCGGATTGCATCGACCACCCGGCGGTGGGCGGCGAGGTCCGGCTCGGGCAAGGCCCCGTCACTGAGCGCCGTGCTCGTACTGCCATGCAACGACAGGGCGAAATACCGGTAGAGTTCCGCGAGGGCGGCGTTGTCGCCGCATTGTGCGACCGCGACATGGAAGGCGATGTCGCGCTCGATGAATCCGGCGAGGTCCCCGTCCTGTGGACGCTCCCCGCGCGCCTCCAGCAGGGCTTCGAGCCGCGCCACGTCACCGTCGTTCCGCCGCGCCGCCGCCCGGCGGGCCGCCTCGGTTTCGAGAAGCGCGCGCAACTCGAAATGGTCGCGCAGGCTCGCATGGGCGACCCGGCGCATGATCTCCGCCGGATCGACGTTGAGGCGGACATAAGTCCCGTCCCCCTGTCGCACCTCCAGCACCTTGGCATGGGAGAGAACCCGCACGGCCTCCCGCACCGTGTTCCGCCCGACCTGCAGCATCTCGGCGAGTTCCGCCTCCTTCGGGATGCGCGCGCCGACTTTCCAGCGGCCGGTCTCGATCTGCGTGCGGATGAGATCGATCGCCGAATCGACCAGCGAGCGGCGGGCGGCCTGAGGCAGATTCAAGGTGGAGGGCATGCGCTCAGCTTCACGCCGGGATGCGGGATCATCCGACTTCTGAACCATCTTTTCGACCACTTCGCGCGGCAAGCGAAGCCCCGATCACGAAAAACCCGGTCCGCGTGAGCGGGCCGGGTTTTTGGTGGTGGTCGGGTGGTCGGAAGGGATTTGGTTGCGGGGACAGGATTTGAACCTGTGACCTTCAGGTTATGAGCCTGACGAGCTACCGGGCTGCTCCACCCCGCGCCAAGGTTGTGCGGCTGATCCGGGCTGGCTGGCGCTGGTGGGCGCGCTCCGGGGCCGTAGCGATGGTCGTGTCGAGGGAATGGCGCGGGCTCATGTGAGCGGGTGCGCTGTGTGTTTGCGATGTGCGGGTCTGGCGGCGACCGACTCTCCCGTGCCTTGAGACACAGTACCATGGGCGCTGGCGTGTTTAACGGCCGAGTTCGAGATGGGATCGGGTTCTGGGCACGCCGCTCAAGCCACCAGACCGGCACATCGCAATTCTTTTCGGACTGGCCGCGCAGGGTGCTG
>NZ_VRVD01000229.1:0-7061 GCF_008040015.1 Methylobacterium sp. WL18
GCCCGGGCGGCACCGAGCCGCGACGCGGCGATCCCGAGGCCGATCCCGGCCGCATGCAGCAGCGCGGTCGCGGCCAGGAAACCCAGGCCGAAGGTCAGGCCCGAGGCGGTCTCCGGCATCTCGGCGCCGTGGGCGTAGCCGTGGAACACCGCGAATACGCCGACGAGGCTGGCGAGCAGCGCAACCGGCGCCCGCAGGCCGACGATCGCGGCCACGCCGAACACCACGATGGAGAGTGCGATCCCGGTCTCGGCATAGGGCAGCGCGACGCCGACCATGCCCAGACCCGCCCCCACGCTCATGAGCGCCAGGAAGGACAGGGGCAGCGCCCAGAGCGCCCGGCCGCCGCGCAGGGCCGCCAGCAGTCCGACCGCGACCATCGCCAGCACGTGGTCGGCACCCAGCAGCGGATGCAGGAAGCCGGCCTCGGCGCCGAGCGCGGCCCCATGGCCGGGATGGGCCAGGGCCGCCTGCGGCAGCAGCGCGAACGCAGCGGGAAGGGCGGCAAGGCCAGAGGCGAGCGGGGCGGCAAGCAGGCGCTTCATCGGGTATCCTTCGCGGGTGTCCGGTTGAAGGTAGCGCCGATCCCGCGGCACGGCGAGTGCCCGGACCCGCGGCCCGTCCGGCCTTCGACGGAACTCCACGGTCGGGGGCGCGTCAGGTCTCGCCCCGGGCGGGTATCGGAAGGAGCCGAGTATGCAGCAGGCCGACATCCGCACCGCCGCCCGCCAGCAGGGCCTGGACGACCTCGACACGGTCGCGGTCGGCATCGTCGAGCGCGACGGAAAGGTCTCGATCATCGAGAAGGCGTGACACGGAACGGGGGGTTCAGCACAGGCGGCCGTGGCGCTGCGGATCACTTGAATACATGATACCGTTTCACGCCGGCGCCGAGAGGGCCTAGCCGGCGGTTCGGCATGAGCGGTGGCGGCGCCCCTTCTCCGGCGGGGGCGGACGACCAGCGGCTCGATCGCACAGGACAGGATTTCCCGTGAGAGATTTCTCCGCACCCGGTCGTTCCCCGGTCTACGCCGCCAACGCCGCCGTCGCGACCTCGCATCCCGCCTCGACCCTGGCCGCCATCGAGATCCTGCGCGCGGGCGGCAACGCCGTCGATGCCGGGATCGCCGCGGTGGCGGTGCAGTGCGTGGTCGATCCGCTGATGACCGGGATCGGCGGCGATTGCTTCGCCCTCTATGCTCCGGCCGGCGCCTCCAAGCCGATCGCGCTGGACGGATCCGGCCGGGCGCCGGCCGCCGCCACGCCCGACTGGTACGCCGAGCACGGCGCCGCGATCACGCCGGCCTCGCCGCACGCGGTCACGGTGCCGGGGGCGATCGGAGCCTGGGACATGCTGGTGCGCGAGCACGGCACGCGCGCGCTGGGCGAATTGCTGCGGCCGGCGATCCGCTACGCCGAGGACGGGTTCGTGATCCAGCAGCGGGTCGGCTGGGACTGGCAGCGCAACATCCCCCGGGTCGCCGGCGACCCCCACGCCGCCGCCACCTACCTGGTCGGCGGCGAGGCCCCGGCGATCGGCAGCGTCTTCCGTCTGCCGAAACTCGCCGCCACGCTCCGGCGCATCGCCGAGGAGGGCCCGCGCGGCTTCTATGAGGGACCGGTGGCCGACGACATGGTCCGCCGGCTCAACGAACTCGGCGGCCTGCACACCCGGGACGACTTCGCCACGTCGCGGCCGGACGTGGTCGCGCCGGTCTCGACCCGCTACCGCGGCTACGACGTCTACGAGTGCCCCCCCGCCGGCCAGGGCCTCGCGGCGCTGATGATGCTGAACGTGCTGTCGCATCACGATGTCGGCGCCCTGTCGGACCTGGACCGGCTCCACCTGTTCGCCGAAACCTGCAAGCAGGCCTACCATCACCGGGACGTGCTGTTCGGCGACGCCGCCCTCGCCCGGGTGCCGGTGGAGCACCTGCTGTCGGATGCCTGGAAGGCCGCCGCCCACGGGGCGATCGACATGGGCCGCGCCCGGCCGCCGGAGATCTACCCCGAGATCGCGCAAGAAATCGCGGAGGCGCGGGCCCATAAGGACACCGTCTACCTCTGCGTGGTCGACCGGGACGGCAACGCGCTGTCGCTGATCAACTCGGTGTTCCAGGGCTTCGGCTCGGGGATCCTGGCGCCGGAGAGCGGCGTGCTGCTGCACAACCGCGGCCTGTCGTTCCGCACGGAAGCCGGTCATCCGAACAGCATCGGTCCCGGCAAGCGGCCGATGCACACGATCATCCCGGGCATGCTGATGAAGGACGGCCGGGCGGTCGCGCCGTTCGGCGTGATGGGCGGCCATTACCAGGCCATGGGCCATGTCGAGCTGCTGTCGGGCATCATCGACCGGGGCCTCGACGTGCAGGCGGCGCTCGATGCCCCGCGCAGCTTCGCGTACGGCGACAGCCTGGAACTCGAAACCGGCATCTCGGATGCCGCGATGGCGGGCCTGATCGCGCGCGGCCACCCGGCGATCCGGGCGCCCCTGCCGCTGGGCGGCGGCCAGATCATCTGGATCGACCGCGCGGCCGGCACGCTGGCGGCGGGCTCGGACCCGCGCAAGGACGGGGCTGCTCTGGGGTATTGAGGAACAGGAGCCAGCTTTGGAGGCTACCGGACCAAAAGTGTCCGGAGACAGCGCGGGTCCCCTCGCCCGCACGGGCCACGAAGCTCACACGTCGCTGCCGGATGTGGGCCAAGGCCAACCCCAAGCGCGTCTCCCTCCACCCTCTGCGGGCTACGGGCTACACAGGTTTGAGGCACTGGCGCTGCTGCAGACTGCGACGGTCCCCCTCTCCCGTGCGGGAGAGGGTTGGGGTGAGGGACCAGGGCTTTCCGGAAATGTCGCATCCCTCACCCTGTCCCTCTCCCGCACGGGAGAGGGGACCCGCGCCTCCTCCACCAGCGGGAGGACCAGGGCTCTGACCGAAACCTGTATAGCCCGTAGCTCTGCTGGGGAGGGTGGGCCTCGCGTCAGCGAGGGTCGGGAGAGGGGAACCCGGGTTCAGAAAGGGGCGCGACCGGCATGACGGGCGAAGCCCTGTTCTGCGCCGTCGCTCCCCTCTTGCGGGACTTCGTCCCGGCCCGATCCCCTTCGGGGGCCACCCTCCCCCGCAGAGGGGGGGGAGGGAAACACGCGCGGGTGCGGCAGCCGCCTCAACTGAGAAAAACTCAGTCGATGTCCTCGACCTCTTCGGAACCGCCATAGACCCGCTGGGCCAGCGAAGCCTCCATGAACGGATCGAGGGAACCGTCGAGCACCGCGTCCGGATCGGTGGACTGGGTGCCGGTGCGCAGGTCCTTCACCAGCTGATAGGGCTGGAGCACGTAGGACCGGATCTGGTGGCCCCAGCCGATATCGGTCTTGGCGGCGGCCTCGGCGCTGGCCTTCTCCTCACGCTTCTTCAGCTCGGCCTCGTAGAGCCGGGCGCGCAGCATGTTCCACGCCGTGGCGCGGTTCTTGTGCTGGGAGCGCTCCTGCTGACACGCCACCACGATCCCGGTCGGGTTGTGGGTGATGCGCACCGCGGAATCGGTGGTGTTGACGTGCTGGCCGCCGGCGCCGGACGACCGGTAGGTGTCGATCCGGCAGTCGGACTCCTTGATCTCGATCTCGATCCGGTCGTCGATGACCGGGTAGACCCAGACGCTGGCGAAGCTGGTGTGGCGCCGGGCGCTGGAATCGTAGGGCGAGATCCGCACCAGCCGGTGCACGCCGGACTCGGTCTTGAGCCAGCCATAGGCGTTGTGGCCCTTGATCAGGAGCGTCGCGCCCTTGATCCCGGCCTCTTCGCCGTCCGACCACTCGACGATCTCGACCTTGTACTTCCGGCGCTCGGCCCAGCGGCCGTACATGCGCTGGAGCATGTTCGCCCAGTCCTGGCTCTCGGTGCCGCCGGCACCGGCATGGACTTCGAGATAGGTGTCGAAGCCGTCGGCCTCGCCGGACAGGAGGGTCTCGACCTGGCGGCTGGCCGCCTCCTTCTCGACGGCGAGGATCGCGGCCTCGCCCTCGCGGATCGAGGATTCGTCGCCCTCCATCTCGCCGAGTTCGATCAGCGTCGCGCCGTCCTCGAGGTCGCGCTCGAGCTTGCGGATGGAGGAGACCGCCTCGTCGAGCTGCTGGCGCTCGCGCATGACCTTCTGCGCGGCGTCGGCGTCGTTCCACAGGTCGGGGTTCTCGGAGGCTGCGTTCAGCTCCGCGAGGCGTTTATCGACAGTATCCCAGTCAAAGATGCCTCCTCAGCAGTCCTATAGACTGCTTGGCGGCATCCGAGGCTTGCTCGATCTCGGCGCGCATTTGGTTTTTCGGGACTTCGGGTGATGGGTCGGGCCGGGGTGATACCGCCCGGGAGCCGCCCTGTAAACGGCGGGCCGGGGCCCCGCGCCCGAACTGTGCGACGCCCGACCGCAGGGTGGTGCGCGAGCCGGCGCGCGGGCGGCGCGTTGTCGGGCACGGATCGGGCAGGAACGCGGAGGCGGCCAGGATGGCGGACGACGATCACGCGCAGACGTGGAGCGCCTTCAACATGACGCCGGCGGCGCTGCGCAAACACCTCGACGGCGCGGCGAGCCGGGAGGTCGGCCAGAAGAAGGACGGCGACGAATCCACCGGCCACGCGATGGGCCGGCGCATCCTGGCGATCAAGGACAAGAAGAAGGCCGATCTCACCGACGACGATTATGCCGCCATGCGCAAGGTCGTGGGCTACGTCCACCGCCACCTGAAGCAGGGCGGCGACGCCCGCAAGGACCCCGACTCACCCTGGCGGATGTCGCTGATGAACTGGGGCCACGATCCGCACACGGATTGAGGCCCGGGCTCGCCGGCCCGTCCGGCTCAGTAGCGCGGCGGCACGATGTAGGACGGGGCGATCACGTACTCCTTCGGGCGCTTGCGCGCACCGAACCGGCTCTCGGTGATCTGGTCGTTGTAGTAGTCGAAACCGGTGTAGCCGAAGCCACCGCCGTTCATCACCTGGGCCACCGGGACCGGCGGGACGGCGAGGTCGGGACGGCCCGGCGGCACCAGCACTTGGCAGCAGCCCTCGGTCTGCAGGACCGTCGGGCCGTTGGGGGCGGTGAAGACATAGGCGCGCGGCTGCGGGATCCCCGGCGGGAAGGCGGGCTCGGCGGCGGCGCCCTGGGCGACGAGACCGAGCAATCCGGCGGCGATCAGGGTCTTGGTGCTCACACAATGCTCCGTCACGGGGCCGGCCGGGCCGGCATCTGGCCTACACTCTAGCTTATCGCGGGCGGCCTGTCCGGCGCATGCGGACCGACCGGTTAACCGGAACCCGGTCAGCCGCGGGCGCGCAGGACCACCTGCGGGCTCGCCGGCACCGGCCGGCAATCCGAGATGAAGGCGTTGACCGGCAACGGCTTCGAGTCGCAGGCATAGGCATCCGTCGGGCCCGGCGCGGGCACCGGATCCCGCGCGATGATCGGGTTCGGCGCGCAGGCCGAGGCCGCGGCGGCGAGCAGCAGGGCGGCGATGAGGTTCAGGCGGCGCATGCAACACTCGGGACGCGGGAGGACCCCCGTGCCCGACCCTGCGCATCGCGATCCGCTCTGACAAGCGCCGGCGGGGGACGACGACGCCTTTGACGGCGCCTGTCGCCCGCCGGCAACAACTTTTCGGCCCGGCCTCAGACGGCCTGGGCCATCGGCACGACGTTGTGGAGCGTCTTGTCGCCGCCGTCGAAGAACCGGCGGATGTTGCGCGCGGCCTGCCGGATGCGCTGCTCGTTCTCGACCAGGGCGATGCGGACATACTCGTCGCCGAACTCGCCGAAGCCGATGCCCGGCGCCACGGCGACGTCGGACTTCTCGAGCAGCAGCTTCGAGAATTCGAGGCTGCCCATCTCCCGGTAACGCTCCGGGATCGGGACCCAGGCGAACATCGAGGCCGCGGGCGCCGGGATCGTCCAGCCGGCCTTGCCGAAGGATTCCACCAGCGCGTCGCGACGCTTCTTGTAGGTCGCCCGCATCTCGTCGATGCAGTCGTCGGGGCCGTTGAGGGCCGCGGTGGCGGCGACCTGGATCGGCGTGAAGGCGCCGTAATCGAGATAGGACTTCACCCGGGAGAGCGCCGCCAGCAGGCGCTCGTTGCCCACCGCGAAGCCCATGCGCCAGCCGGCCATGGAGTAGGTCTTCGACAGCGAGGTGAACTCGACGGTGCAATCGATCGCGCCCGGGACCTGCAGGACCGAGGGCGGCGGCTTGCCGTCGAAGTAGACCTCCGCGTAGGCGAGATCCGAGAGCAGGATCAGCTCGTGCTGCTTGGCGAAGGCGACGAGGTCCCGGTAGAAATCGAGGTCGGCCACGTAGGCGGTCGGGTTCGACGGATAGCAGACCACCAGGGCGACCGGCTTCGGGATCGAGTGGCGCATCGCCCGCTCGAGGGCCGGGAACATCGCCGGGGTCGGCTCGGCCGGGACCGAGCGGATCACGCCGCCGGCCATCAGGAAGCCGAAGGCGTGGATCGGGTAGCTCGGGTTGGGCACCAGCACCACGTCGCCCGGGGCGGTGATCGCCTGGGCCATGTTGGCGAAGCCTTCCTTCGAGCCCAGCGTCGCCACCACCTGCGTGTCGGGGTTGAGGCTCACGCCGAAGCGACGCTGGTAATAGCCCGCCTGGGCGCGGCGCAGGCCGGCGATGCCCTTGGAGGCGGAGTAGCGGTCGGTCCGCGGCCGGCCCGCCGTCTCGCACAGCTTGGCGATGACGTGCTTGGGGGCGTCGAGGTCGGGGTTGCCCATGCCGAGATCGATGATGTCGGCGCCCTGGGCTCGGGCGGTAGCCTTGATCCGGTTGACCTGCTCGAAGACGTAGGGCGGCAGGCGCTTGATGCGGTGGAAGTCGGTCATGGGCGTGTCCATCGGCGCGTCCCGAATCTGGCGTCTCTCGTTGGTGTCGGTCGCGCGAAGGATTCGCTCTAGCAGAGTTGCGTGCCGCCGCCGACCCTCAAAAATCCGGTCCGGATCGGTGCCGTTATCGCGCCGCCGCGGGCACCGGCTTGATCGCGGCGGCGGCCCCCCGGCCCGCACTCTCGGCGG
>NZ_VRVD01000022.1:0-26354 GCF_008040015.1 Methylobacterium sp. WL18
GCCGCATCCGGCGCCGCCGCCGCGCGGCGCCGTGATCGCGATCGCCGAGTCCGGCTCGGCCCCGTAGGCATCGTAGAGCACCGCGAGCATCAGTTCGGCGGCGATGCCGACATCGGGAGGATCTCCGAGGATGACGGTGCGCGAGAAATTCGCTCCTCCGTCGGCTTGGTCATACTGAAGGGCCCGGAGGGCGGCCTGGGATTGCGCCTGGAGCCGAAAACCCGTTTTCCCGTAGGCGCCCGACGAGGCTTCGCACAGCATCGCGGTGTCGAAGGGCTGGAAGATGCACTGGACGTAGTGCATCGGCCGATCGCGCAGCGCCACGACGATGAAGCGATCGCGCGACGTTTCGACGGGTCCGCGCCGATGGATCGCGTCGAGGCGCGCCACGACCGCGCAGCGATGCTGCCGGATGAACGCCTCCCGGAGTGATAAACCTGGTCGCGCCTGCACGCTGCCCGCTGGTGCCTCGGCAGACGCCGCAACCAGGAACGCCATCGCCATTCGGGTCCAGCGCATGGATACCTCCGGACGCGTGCCGTGCCCCGTGGCGCAACAGCGGCACGGATCGCCCCACCCGCGCGGCACGCGGGACCAAGGACCGGACGAATCGCAAAATGATGCCGTTCCGGTAACGGGATCTTCATCGCGACTCGGGCTGGCCCGCAACCATCCCCTGCGCCGGGGGCGTCCGTTAACGGACGCTTAGGCGGCGGAACCGCTGAATCCCTCGATCACAGGATCGCAGGAGATCAGCCATGGATATCCGTCCGCTCAACGCGACGACGCCGGGGCCGCAGGGTCTCGAATCGCTCGCGGCGTCGGCCGCCCCGGCCGCCACCCAGGTCACCACCCCGGCGCAGGCCGCCACCGCCCCGCTGGAGCCGGCGGTCAAGCTCGACATCACCCCAACCGGCGACAAGGCGCGCTACATCCAGGATCCGGACACGAGCTCGATCGTGTTCCAGGTGGTCGATTCCCGGTCCGGCAACGTCGTCGAGCAACTGCCCAGCGAGACGGCCCTGCGCAACCGGGCCTACGACGCCGCCCGCGAATCGCACGCCGCCGCGGGGAACCTGTCCCGGATAGCTTGAGCCACCCGCTCAAGCCGAGGCAGCTTTACTGGGCGCGGTCCGACCTGCGGACATGCGGCCTTACGGAAACTGGAAAAACCCCGTTTGACGGACTCGTTGGCGGGCTGCTAGATCGCTCTCGTACACGGGCGCACGGAGCACCCGCGAGGCCCCGGCCTCGTGGGCGCGACACCACCGCGCCGGCCGTGTCCGCGGGCGTAGTTCAGTGGTAGAACGTCAGCTTCCCAAGCTGGCCCGATATAGCCCGCGGATGCGAATTTCCCCTGCAATCTGAGATATTTAGCGTCCGCCACGGATTATTCCGGGCCAGCGCAGTTCGTTGTAAATTATACGATATCGATCAATGGGTTACCAAGTTTTACGCTGATTTGTGCGATCCGTTCCGCGTGTTCCGTGGCACACGATTGGCACACGATTTTCGCCGGGATCAGTCCTTCCGACAGCGTTGCGGGTTGAGGCTCTTCCGGTCGATCTCGGCTTGCCGTCCCGCCTCGGCGGCCTTCCGCCCCTTGCGCTCCTCGACCCAAGCCTGAAGGCCGCTCGGTCTCGACGGCGGGGCGTCCCGAGACATGCCGGACATGAGGTCGATCGCATAATCGATTGCGACCTTGTCCCACCGACGGGTGCCCTTCATTGCGCGAGGGAGCTTGCCACTCTTCACCCAATGATCGAAGCCCTTCTCGCTGATTCCGCAGTAGGCGGCGGCGGCGGTCTTCGAAAGGACGCGGGGAAGATGCTTCGGCGCGGAATCGTCAGGGGTGGCCATACCCCTGACGATAGATCGTTTGGCGAGGCCGTAAAGGGCAGCCGCTACCGGCACGCGCCCAAGTCATGTCGAGCATCTCATGGGCGGCCAAGGCTCCCTAGAAAGAATTGACGGCCTATCCCTCAACCGTCCCGCCGTTCGCCCCGTGCGACCACAATCAGAGCCCCGTCGGCAAGCGGGCGCTGAAGCAACTTCGCCTCGGGCTACGGCGCAGAAAGCCACGTCGCCCATTCCTCCGTCTTTGTGAGGATCACCGGCATCGCCTTCGGGTGAACCGCCAGACCTCGGCGTTCGGCTCAGTCGTCAGGTCGGTACAAACGATACGGAAGTTCTTGGGGGCCGAGCAGGACCGCCAGGACGGTGGTCAAGCCTTGGAGGCGTCGAGGGGAGCGGCGGAAGTCTCGTGCCCGTCCTGAGCAGGCTCGGCGACCGTGCGGGCCTCATACTTGTCGGCGACGCTCACGATCATCCGTAAGGCGTTTAGATGCGAGGTCGTGTCGAACTTCGTTGATACAAACGCTGGGGTCTTGTCGGCTTCGAAGAGCTTCCATTGAGACCGAGGGCCGCTCGGCCTCATGTCGATAGCGTAGGCGAGCAGCCGGTCGCCGCGGGTCGCACGGATAACTTGGCCGAGTGGACTGAAAGTCGTCTTGATAGGGGGCTTGCTCATTGCGGTTTACTCTCAAACGCCGGGCGACGACTCAACCCAAAATTGGGGGAAATGCGAGTTTTACAATCCACAGGGGCAGGGCGGCGATCGTCAGGCCGACCGGGCTCGCGACGAGCATCATTAGCGCCGAAGGGATCACGCGAAGGGCGACGAACGGGAACGCGAGCACGGCCTTGCCGAAGCCGAGCAGCGAGGCGCCAATCGCCCCCCAGGACGGCCCGAGAGCCGCCGACGGCCCCGAGAGCGATGACGGCCCGCGGCCATGGCGCGAAGCCGCCCCACGGGGCTCTAATTGACGGCTAAACGTATCCGGCTGTTTGGATTACGCCCCGGCGGCGTGCTGCACTTGAATGCGCCCCAACCTTGATTCTTGCGACCCTGAGCCAACCCTCCCGCTGCTCTCCCCACGAGCACGATCGGGGGTCCGTCCGCGAGTGGGCGCTGAATTGCCTTCGCCTCGGGTCATGGCGCCGAAAATGGCGCCTCGCGGCCCGCGTCGGTCGTCTGGGTGATGGGCATCGCCTTCGGACATTCCGTCTCGACCTCAGTAGCGAGTCGCCTTCGACGGACCGGCGGCCTCAAGGCGCCTGACGTTGCCCCGCCAGCCTCAAACCAGTTTCGCGATGACCCGCCGACCCGGCTTACCGGTGTTGAGACGGCTTTTGCGCCGGGCCGGCGGATGTCCCTCGGGAGGACGCGATCAACATATGTTTGCACGCCGCCCGCGGAAAGGTTGTGCACAATGCATTGATCGCTTTTTTTATTCGTCCCGCCGTTCGCCACGTGCGACCACGATCAGCGCCCCGTCGGCAAGCGGGCGCTGAAGTGACTTCGCCTCGGGCCACGGCGCAGAAAGCCACGTCGCCCATTCCTCCGGCTTTGTGAGGATCACCGGCATTGCCTTCGGATGAACCGCGCCGACCTCGTCGTTCGGCTCGGTCGTCAGGAAGGCGAACAGATCGGCAGTCGGCTCGCCGTCTTTATACCTTCCGCGCAGAGGCCCAACCCTCGACCCGAATGCCGGCGAGGCACCCTCTTTGCTTAAGGGTTTGGTAACCACTCTGAAGGGCGCCGAGACCGCTCGACAGTTATGTGCTGTGAAGGCTCCGTCTTGAGCCCGCGAGGGCATGGTGCGGCGCACTAAGAATGGTGCATTTCTGCCACCCTGGCGGTCGGTTGCTACTTCCTCCCGACCTTTAGACTACCAATCCTTCGCTAACCGTAGGATATTTCCTGCGTTGAGACGGGCGGGCTCCGTGGGGGCACTCGGCAGACCGGAAGTCGGCAGCCGCCAATGGCGAGCAGACCGGCAGGGTAGTGCCGAATGCGGGACGGACGCCTTGAGACCTTGGGAAGGAATGAGAAAATGATGAAGAACTGGCTAGCGGCCGGCGCTGTCGCGCTCACGGTCGGCATGACCTCGACGATCGCTCAGGCGCAGACCACCACGGTTCCCGGCGAGCAGGTCGGCCTGGCCATCGGAGCGCCGCTGCCCGAGGGCATCTACGCGATCAACACCTTTACCTTCCGCCGCACCGATGGCCGGAACGATCCCGATACGGCCGTCAACATCCCGGTGCTGGTCTGGTCGACCCCGCTTGTGCCGTTCGGCGGCCGCATCGAGCTGCTCGTCGCCCCCCCGACCGTGTTCGCCTTCACCCGCAACCCGGCTGGCGTGCGTAACAAGGACATCTCGATCAACGTCGGCACCTTCGTCGGCGGCATCTGGGCGTTCGACCTCGGCAACAACTTCGGCGTGAGCTTGCTCGGCGGCGCGTATCTGAACGACCTGAACGCCGGCCGCGGCTCGATCAACGGCGGCGTCGTGAATGGTCAAGTGATTGGCACGCCAGTTCTGGGTCAGCTCTCCTCGAACACCTATCGCATGGGCGTGGCCGGCAGCTACACCGGCGACGGCTGGAACATCACCGGCAACCTGACCGCCAACATCTACGACTCGCCCGGCCGTTTCGGCGGTCAGGTAGGCGCGGCAATCGGTCCGCTTCGCATCTCGGACTCCCTCAACTTCGACCTCACCGCCACGAAGAAGTTCGGCAACTTCGAGATCGGCCCGGTCGCCTACGGTACCTACAACTTCGACATCGGCCAGGGCAGCTTGGCTGTTAACAACCGCGGCCGGTTCGCCGTCGGCGGCTTGATCGGCTACGACTTCAAGGTCTTCACCGTGCAGGCCTACGTCGCCCGCGACGTAGTCACCGGCGCGCAGATCGCCGCGACGCCGTTCAGCCGCGCCCGCAGCGACTACTCCACGGACGGCTGGCTCCGCCTGATCGTGCCGCTGTACTCGCCGACCCCCGCCGCGCCGGCCCCGGTGGCCCTGGTCCGCAAGTACTGACCATTAGACGCCAGCAATAAACGAACGGCCCGCGCTGGAAACAGTGCGGGCCATTTTTTATTTCGGGACGTTGGATCCCTCACATGGAAAAGAACAGAAGGGATCGAATCGAACGGGCGGCTCAGATTTCCTTCGTGATGCAAGAGATCCGGATGGCGGGTCTTTCGGACCCAAAAGAAATCGCTGACGCCCTGAATGCTCGCGGGATTGAAGATCTACGCGGCGGCAAGTGGACATGGATCGAAGTGCTTCGGTTCGATAAGCGCCCTAAGGAACGTTCAGAACCGTCAAAGCGCGCGGATTGGACCAAACGCTAGAGCTTGCTGAAAGCCCGAGAGCCGCCGTCGGCGCCGAGGCCGACAAATCCTGCGGTCGTCGCGCGAACCCGCCCCACGGGCTTCTAATCGACGGCTAAACGTATCCGGCGGATCGGGGCGCACGCGCTAGGGGAACGACGCCCGCTCCCGCCCCGAAGTTAGTACTACCGGCCGCGCGCGACCCGAGCCGCGTCGAGGATAGAACGGGCCGCCAGAACGTCTCGGAACGCCTCGACGGACTTGCCCGACCGGATAGCTTCGTTCGCCTCGGCCGAGGCCCCATGCGGTGTCGCCAGCGAGATGATCTCAAGAGCCCTCGCACGATCCGCCAGGATCGCTGCCGACGGCATCGGCACGACCGGCTTCGGGGGAGCCAGGGATACAACCGGCTTAGGCAGGGGCTTTGCCGACGGGAGCGTCTCGCCCTCGATCAGCATCCCCCACTTCCGAGCGTTCACCGTCAGCGTCTCGCCGCCGCCCGGCAAGAGGCACCAGTCGGCCAGGGTCGGATGCGGCTTGGCGGTCTGCCCGTTGTAAAAAATCTTCATTCTCGTTCTCCCCCCTTCTTACCGGGACACCGCGTAACGGATCGAGTCATCGCCGGCATGCAGGCCAGGAAGGTTGTCGATTGCGTCGATTAGATCCCGGTACCCCAGGCCGGGATAATGCCTGCCGAGGCGGGGCTTGCGGCGGAACGCTTCGACCTCTTCGATCTCGACGGTCTCGCCGAGTTCCCGCCCGCGGGCCGACAGACGACGACGCGCCGAGTTGTGCCCCTCGATAGCTGCGAGCAGATCGGCAAGTTCGGTCGCGAGCCGGGGGTACTCGACCCGGATGCGTTCGGAGAGGTCGTCGCCAGCCGCACGAGCGGCTTCGACCTCGGCCCGGAACGCGTCACGCTCTTCGGTCTCGCGAGCCCCGGTGAGGGCCGCTTCGAGGGTCTTGATCGCGTGCTCGGCGATCTCGGCGTCGCGCCGCGCCGTGTCGCGCGTCTCGTCAGCGGCCTTCAGGGCGGCGTTGTCGCCTGCGTCGAGGGCAAGGCGCCGAGAGGCGGCCGAGGCCGCCGTACGGGCCTGAGCGTCGTTCAGGGCGGCCTTCTGAGCCTCGATCTGATCGGCAAGGGCGTCGGAAGTCGGCTGACGGCGGCCGAGCAGGCGGGCAATGAGGTTATTCACGAGCGGAGCCCCCCTTCGACGGCGGCGTGATCGTTCGATGCGCCGGGAACGAGCATCCCCGAAGCGGGCGAAGCGAGTTCGGCAGAGACCTTGGCGATGGCGGCGGTCGCGGAGGCGATCCGGCGACGAAGCTCGGCCACGTCCGAGGCGACGATGAACTCGCGCCCGGCGAGCGCCTTCGCAGCCTTGTCGAGGTCACTCGCGATCCAAGCGAGATCTTTCGAAACCAGGGTGACGGTATGGTTCGGGCGCGGCGTGCCAGCCTTCGCGGGGCGGGGAGAGAGAGCGTTCACGCGACACCCCCGACGGTCCGGGCTTTGAGGTACTTCACAAGCTCTACATTCGAATAGAGGGCCTTGCGCTCGCTGAACCGAACAACGGCTGGGCCTTCGCCCTTCCGTTCCATCTCGCGCAAAGTCGTAACGCTGACGCCTAGAAGGTCGGCGACCTCGGCGCGGGTGCAATAATCTTTGGGCGGCGTTTCGGGCATATCCAGTCCTCTCGGCGGTTGTTATCGATGACGCCATTTGACCGCGCTTAACTGTGCTTGTCAGGGCTGATCGAATCGACTCTGCCGGAGTCAGAAAAAACGGGCGCCCCCTTGAGAGAGCGCCCGCGAAGTTTGGGTCCAGGACGGACTGAGCGAGGATGCTCGAATGGAGTGGGCCGGTCAGGGCCGATCGAGTTGTTCTCGAAGTTGTCAGGCCGGTTTGTTCAGGTTCGAAAGATGGTGATCGCGATATGCGATCTCCGCGACGAGCCTCACGGCGGCGGGAAGCGCTAGATCGAGACGCTCGGCGATGGGACGGAGTGCCTCAACCAGTTCGGGCGGCAAGGCGCGAGCCGTGGGGATCGGCACGAACTCGAAGCCGAGAAAGCCAAGAGCCGCCTCGGCTCCGGTCAGGCTAGGGTAATTCTTCGTACGCCACGCCTTGAGACAAACCCGCGTCAGCCCGGAACCTTCGGCGACCCTGTCGAGCGTCTGGTTTTGCCGCTTCATCTCGGAATAGATCAGGCGGACGTGCGGACCAGCCCGCTCGGGGATCGTAAGCGTCGAAGGACGGCGCTTCGGCGGGGCGGGGTTGCGGCGCGTGTATTTCCGGGTCGTCATAGAGCGATTTTGGATATCGCCGGCTAGGCTGACGAGGTTGTTTTCACATCCCGTCGCTCCGAGATGAAGCCGAAGATATAATACGGAACATCTTACTTCATTTTATTTCGATTTTTATTCCTGGCAGAGCGTGAATGGCCGATTTCGGAGTCGATATAAGAACTTTGATTCAACTTTATCTAGACAGTTTTCGGGCTCGATCGTTACCCGTAGTACTATAGTGCCAAAGGACCCAATGTCACTTTCTGTAGTGTTTGATTTCAATAACTTCGGTTCATATTCGACACTTCGACTGGAAACATCGTTCAACTTGATTGTGGCCTCAAGCGCGTCGAGCTTGATCGCGACCGCTTCAGTGCATTTAGAGACGGGACGCCCGACCGGCTCGAGTGAGGACTGCTATGTCGCCCCCTCTTCCTCTGTCGTGATCGCCAGCATCGCTTTTCCGATCAACCCGCAAGCCTCGTTCGAAAACAGCGTCGGGAGTTTTCTGCCTTTTTTGCACGGTCGCCTAAAGAGAGCCCCGGACCAGCCCCCGAAAGGCATCAAAAGCGGAGGCCCGCAAAAAATGCAATAAACTAACTATATATGTATATTATCTATATATATCAGCTACTTACTGTCCGGAGTTTCTTGCAAATCGGCTCGCAACGAACTGCTCGAAAAGGCAGGAAACTCGGGGTGGCGCCGGATAGGGTCGTGCAAAAAACTCCCTTTCCTGCGCCCCCGTTTGCAAGAAACTCAACACGCAAAGAAGCGCGCACTCGGCCGCCCGACCTTCGGCTGATGGAACCGCGTCTCGATACGCTTCGTGTCCTGAGCTTCCTCGATCAGTTCCTCGCGGCGCCGCTTATCCATCGTTGCGCCGAGCCTCCGTATCAGGATGCTCCGGGTGAGCCCGTTGGCGCCAGCCTTCCGCACGATCTCGACGAGGCGCTTGAAGTCACGTTGCCGATCATTGTCCGCCACGTGCCGATCAATCTCTTCCGCGAGGGCGCATGTCGAGAGCCATGCAAGATCGGCCCCCCACTGCATTGCATCAGCATCGATCTCAGGTTCTGCCGGATTTAGACCGACCGCGATCGTGAGGGCGAGTTTCAGGGCGTGCTCGCGGGTGCGGTTCAGAATTGGGATCTGCCGATTATCGGCCCGATCTTCTGCAACCCGGATTTTGGCTTCTAAACACCCTAGGACGGCCTCGGCGTCGGCCGATAGAGCGACCACGCGCGCATCCTGCGGGAACGTCCCGTTGAAGGCCCCCGCGAGGTTCCCGGACCCATACACGGCTTGATAGATCGCCCGTGACGCTTCGACGAGACAAGCGGGGGCCTTGCCGCTCGACTGTGCCGGCCTGACACGTTCAGGCTTCGCGCCTTCGACGTTGAAGAGAAGGAAGCGGGGAAGGAAGCCGTCGGCGGTGCGCGCCGACGAGAGCGCCGACCAAAAATCGTCTGGCGTCGACATGCCATAGATCGACAGATTGGGGTTGAAGAGCTTCACGGCCGCGGACGCCGCGTAGGCCGCCCCGGCATAGAAGTCCTTCGCCCGCGAGAACAGCTTAAGCATGTCGACGCGGATCATCTGATCGTGCGCCCCGGCCTTCGGCCCGTCGATCTGCCGGATGATCCCCCCGAACTCGTCTTGGATCGAGAGCAGCGACGGTTGGTCGACGAGGCTGTTGCGCAAGCCTGACGCCGACATGAAGCGGTCAGGGCCGATGAAGCGATCGAGCCCAACTTGATGGGCCAAGCTCATGATGCATGAGCCGCCATAATCCTTGCCGAAACCCGACGGGGCAAGCGAGACCATGTAGAGGTTCGTGCGCGCCCTGCTCGGCGTCTCGAAGCCCCGCCCAGCGAGGGTCGCAACCCATCCGAGCGCGGCCCCCAGCGCGAGTTCACGGGATGGGTATTCTGCCGAGTCCTCGATCCAGTCGACAATCTTACCCACGAGACCCGGCGGCCTCGTGAGATCGGCGAGCCGGATATCGCAACTCAGGGGGCCAACCCCTTGGGGCTCGTCGCTATCATCGTCACCAACTGCCGCGGGGACCGGCGCGGGGTCCGCCTGAATGCCCGCTTCCCGCAGCTTCCGCCGGGCTTGCTCCATCTCGCGTTGGATCAGATCGCGGCGCGTCTCGCGCCCGGCATCGCCCTTCGAGCGAAGTTCGGACTGAGATAGCCCAGCCGTGGCAGCGAGATGATCGAGAATCGCCGGGATCGGGTGATCCGAATGCCGTGCGCAATTGACGGCGCACCCCGCCACCGTGTCGAGAAGGTCGCTCGCGGTGCAAAGGCTGTCGAGGTATCCGCGGATGCGATCCTC
This sequence comes from Methylobacterium sp. WL18, assembly GCF_008040015.1. NCBI lineage: Bacteria > Pseudomonadati > Pseudomonadota > Alphaproteobacteria > Hyphomicrobiales > Methylobacteriaceae > Methylobacterium > Methylobacterium sp. WL18. Next base: position 9,815 of record NZ_VRVD01000022.1, read on the forward strand.
CGCGAGGCTAAAGCACGGCTCGGGGAACGCGTGGGATGACTCTTCGCGTTCCGTCGGCCAGTTGCTCATCGGCGCCGGGCCGGGGGGAGCGTTATTCGGGGCGAAGTTGGCGTCCATCAGTGGGCTCCCTGCCGCCGACCGCGCCGGGCGCTCTCAAGGCGCCGCGGATCGCTCTTAAGCCCGTAGTGCCTCACGCTTTCGGCGACGTAGAAGCCGGACCGAGAGCGGAAGGCCGCAAGCTCCGAGTAGTTATTCAAGACCGCTTTCGCGAGCTTCATCGCGCGAAAGCAAGGCAGTAACTTCGGGCTCTCGCCGTATAGAGGGATCGCGTACCAGCAATGAACGTGAAACCCATTCGGGAACACGATCACGATACCCCACATGTCACTGAGGTTCGCCATCTCGAAACCATTCCGATCGTCGACCGGCATCCACTCCCGGATGATGTAAGCCGCGTTCGGGGATTTCGAGAATATCTCAGCGTCACCCGAGAGAAGGGGGCGGGTCCGCTCTAGAGCCTCGTCACTGTCCTCCCGAGGCTCTTCGGAATAGGTGACGAAAAGGTCTTGCTCGGCCGTCTCGGAAAGGTTATTCATAGCTCCACCAACTGTTGATTTAGTTCCTCGAAGGCCCGAGCGTCGGAAGCGCTTGGGCCTTTGTTCGTTTGCGCTAGGCGGCCGAACCGCTGTCCGGCTGCTCGGGGCGGCGGGCGCCAAGCTGAGCAACCGGCGCGCGATCAAGCATCGCCTGCCAGTCATCGGCCGTAACGACTGTCGCACGGCCAATCTTCTTCGCGCGCAAGTCGCCCCGCCGGATTAGATTGTAGATCGTCGAGCGACAAATCAGTCCCTCCGCGACGAGATCGGAAACCCGATAAGCTTTGATCATGTCGGTTATTCCACTGAAGTGCGTGTGTGGTCATAATCGTGGGCCGAGTTATTTAGGTCAAGCGTAAAGTCATTCAGCTAATAAAAAAGACCGGACAATTTTTGTCCGGTCTGCTGAAATTCATCGGAAAGAGACGCAGCTTTACGGCGCGTTACTTCGATAATCGTCTTGCTGAACGGCCCCGTCACGGATCGCCGCCGCATACGCACGAAGTGCCTTCGCGGTAAGGGCCGCGTCGGTCAATCCGATCGTAACGGCGTCGGTATCGCTGGCCGACTCCAAATAGTCGGCGAGTTTTAAGGCCGCGCTCTGGATTTCGGACATGAGATCTCCTTCGTCGCACTTGCGTGCGTCCGCATGGCACCCGGCGGGATACTCGGGCATGATGATACGTTGATGTTCGGGACGAATGCCGGGGGAGTCGAAGCACGCCCCCGGCGATAGTCTAGGCCGCGTGCCGTTCTTTCTCGGCGACCCACGCCAAGATCGCCGTGCGCCGCGCGAAGATCTTTCCGCCGATCTTGAACGAAGGGAAGTCGTGATGCTCGATGATGTGGTAGATCTTCCGGCGCGCTTTCGCGTCTTGCGCGCCGAAAAGGAACTTTGCGATCGGGCCAGCGCCTTCGATCATATCGCCGGCAAGTGCCGCGGGGGCGTCTTCGGTCTGCATTCTACATCCTCAAGGCTTCGCCAACCTGCCACGGCGTCCGGTGCGTGAAGGTGGCGGTGATACTCAGTTCGCAACCCGGCGGGTCACAGCCCTTTTGCAAGGGTCTGCTATATTTGAGCTTCCACTGTGACCCGTCGAAAACCCCTATGATTTCAGCTTCGCACAGCGGTCTAGTCAATTTGAACTCCAATTCGATATTCGACGCACCGGCCAGATCTCCGCTTCGAAATCCTTCGATAAACTCAGCTAAAAACTCGCCGAATGTGTGCTTCGTAGAAAGACCGGGTATTTCGCGGCTAGACGATCTGATCGGATCGAAACTGAGGCTTGCGAAATTCTCAACGGCAACGACACTGTTCTGCACCTGATCGGCACTAGCGACCGCGATGATAAGGTTTGCGGCGTCGTTGGGTGTCATTCGCGCCGCCGCTCGCCCTCGCCCTCCTTTCGTTCTTAGACCGGCATTCAGAAGGTTTCGATCGTGCGTGACGACGGTCGCAACGTCGACGCCGAGCGCGTCGGCGACGCTCTCGATCAGCTTCATTGGGCTCGCCACGCTTCGGCTTCCGTTCTTTTCGTTCCGTTCATTGTTAATATTTCCGAATGAGCTTGCCTGTCAAGCTCCATTCGAACATATTCCGAATGGGTGCGGTGCTGCCGCGCTCGAATGACGGAGCGGACACAATGGCAAGCGTCAGAAAACGATCATGGGCGACCTCGAAAGGCGAAAGGCGCACGGCATGGTCTGTCGACTTCGCCGACGCCTCAGGCGCTCGGCAGAGGCGTCAGTTCGATACGAAGCGAGAGGCCGACGCCTTCCGCGTCGAGGCCGAGGGGCAAGTGCGAGCCGGGACGTTCAGGCCTGAGGCTGACAAGGTCGCGATCGGCACCGTTGTCGATCAGTACCTCGCGGAGTGCCGCGGGCGTATGGAGCGCGGCGAGAGGATGACGCGGCATCACTTCGAGACCGTCGAAGGACTGATCCGCAACCATGTCTTGCATGTCGAGTATGGGGTCGGCGGTATGAAGCTCGCCCATCTCACAGCTTCGAAGGTGCGGGCCTTTCGTGACCGCCTGCGAGCCGCCGGGGTCTCGGTCCCGCTCACACGCAAGGTGCTCGGCGCTCTTTCCCGCGTCCTAGGCCACGCCGTCGCAACCGACCTTATCGCCGTCAACGCGGCGCAGAAAATCGAGGTCATTGCCCGTCGAGACCAGGGATCGAAGAAGGTCGTGCCCCCATCAAAAGCCGACTTGCAAGCCATGCTCGTGGCGGCCGACGAGGATTTCCGGCGCGTAATCCTCTTCGCCGCGGCAACCGGCCTCCGGGCCGGAGAGCTATGGGCGCTCCGCTGGCGGCATATCGACTTCACGGCAAGCGAGATCATCGTCGAGACGCGTGTTGACCGGTTCAAGACGGAAGGGACGACAAAAAGCGATGCGGGCGTGCGAACCGTCCCTCTCGGTGCGGATCTCGGCCGAATCCTGAAGGCATGGCGCCTTAAATCTCGCTTCTCGAAGGCGGGTGATCTCGTGTTCCCCAACGGTCGCGGGGGATACGTCAATCACGACAACCAGATGCATCGGTTGTTTCGGCCGCTGTGCCTTTCGACCGGGGTCACGTCGATCCGGTGGCACTCCCTTCGGCATTTCGCAATTTCGACCTGGATCGAAGCCGGCCTGTCGCCGAAGGCCGTTCAAACCTTCGCGGGTCATTCGTCCCTCGAAATGACGATGGATCGCTACGGACACCTCTTTCCGAGCGAGACCCATAAAAATGCCTTTGACGTGATCGCGGCGGGCCTGCTAAGTCCCGTTGGCACACAAACGGCACACGGCGACATCGGGCCTCAAGCCCTTAGCCGCTAAGTTGCTGTGATTGTTCGTGTCCGCGGGCGTAGTTCAGTGGTAGAACGTCAGCTTCCCAAGCTGAATATGCGGGTTCGATTCCCGCCGCCCGCTCCATTTACCTTCAAGCACTTAGCTGGTTAACGCTAAGCCCCGACGGGCGGTGATACCAGTTTGATACCAGCCGCAGCCCTGTTGGGCCGCCCTTATGAGGCTGGTCGCCCTCTCATCCCGCCTCGGCGATGAACGCCCGCCACGCGGCCGGCACGGACGGGCCGTCGTCCATCGCGTCGCCTATCTCCAGCTGCATGTCGATGGCCTGCGCGGCCTCCGTGACCGCCTCGGCCGACATCGAGATCCCCGGCCGGCCCGGGACGATGGCCCGGCCGCGGACCATGCGCGCGTTCACGGTTTCCTGGGCGTCACCGGTCAGCCAGACCGCGAACACCGCGTCGACGCCGGCATGATCCCGCTCGGGATCGCCCCCGAGGCGGCTGCTTTCCAGGATCTTGGCGAGCCAAGTCGAGTCCGGGATTTCGGTGTCGTTCACTGTGATGGCCTCCGGGGACGGATTCCATTTCGAGTAACCGTAGGATCTTACCTCCACGTAATCATTGCCCCCTATCCAGGGTGCCATGTCACTTTACCCCTGCGTGCCGATCTCCATGCGACCTCCTTTCTGGGAGGAGAATTTTTATTCGTATTGGACATCATCCGAGAGCAGGCAGCCCTGGCAAGTCGAGCGGGATGCACAGATCATGGAGTGCCGGCGGGCGGTCTCGACACCGTCGGACCTCCTGCGGCGCGGGATCGAGATGCGGCGATTGAAGGACGCGCTCGACCGCATGCCCCATCCGTCGTGGGGCAGCGCGCCCTGGATGTCCCGATCCGGTATCAGGGAGCGTACCTCGCTCCGTTACGTCGGGGACTACGTCGTCGAGCATCTGACCGCCGATGACCGCGCCCACCTCAGGCGCGAGATGATCTTGGCCGACGGAGAGAGGACCAATCTGTCCGCCTGGCATGACAGCCTGGGAAATTGCGGCATGAGCTCCGGCTGCGGCGGCGGGCGGAAACCGACCCAGGAGGACATGAAGGTCCTGGTCGAGGACCTGGCCGAGTTCCGCACGGATGAACGGTGCACGTCCGGTGAGTGGGGTTCGCTGATCGACGGTCTGTGCCGAACGAGGGAAGACGACGCCCGTATCCGCGGCCTGTTCGAGGAGGCCTCGGGCATCACGGACGAAATGCTGTGGGGCCTGAAGGAATCCGTGCAGGCGCACGAGAAGGCACGGGCGGCCATCGAGGCGCTCAACCAGCGGCGGGAAGAGCTCTACAAGGCGGGCACGGACGCGCCCCGGGCTCACATCAACTGGCGGCGGTTCCACCCGCACGGCGCGCCCGAGGCCTAGAGCACGATGACCCCGCCGGGGAACGCCTTTCGGAAATCGATTGGCTCCCCGGCCGGCGGCTCCGTGCCGAAGACCGCGAGGTGCGCCCCGCGATTGACGGCACGCTGCTGATCGGGCGTCAGGGTAGCGGCCTGCACCGCGTTCCATTCGACGGTCAGGGCCGCGATCCCCGGCGTCAGAGCACCCTTCCACGGTTCAGGGTCGACCTTGTCGAAGATGACCGTTCGCGCCATGCCGCGGTCCGTTCGGATCTGCTCGGCTCGCCGATGGTCGTCGACGGTCCACCCGTTGGTGGTTATCTCGCGATTCGTCATGCTCAGGGCTCCCCTCGGTTCAGGATCTCGGTGACGCGTTGCTCAGCGTCATGTGAAGAACGACCATCCCTGGCTCGGGTCGTATGCCTCATCCTCTTCCGCGTCCGGCTGGAACCAGCCCAAATCATCCATCCGCGCCACCTCATCCGTCGTGAGTGGCGTGTCGGTGGCGCAGACGTTGAACTGGTACTGATCGGACCCGGACTTGTAGTCCGCGAGCTCAGTGAAGTGCTTTGCCAGGATGCCGAGTCCCTCGATGATGTTGGCGAGCATCATGCCTGATTCTCCTTGCCCTGGAGGATCTCGGCGACGCGCTGCAGGTCGACGTAGCCGTCGATCAGCGTGAATGCCCGGCCGGTCGGGTTGAGATCCTCGTCCTGTTCTTCCTCCTGCAGGTCACCGAAATAGAGGGTGTCGTGCTTGGCGGATGCCTTGAACGCCTGGTGGATGGCGTCGACGGTCAGGGCGCGCCCGGGCGGAATCATCCGCTCGATCAGCACGCAATCCTCGGCCCGGTAGATCTCGTCGGCGCCGACGGCGAAGACCTGAGACGCGACGTCATCCCTGAAGATGATCTCGGCCGGAGTCTGGTTCGGGTGGCCCCACCGTTCCGAGGTGATCCACCAGAACTCCCGCCGCTCGACGACAGGCGGCTTGGCGCGCTCGGCCTCCAGGGCCCTCACCGCGCAGGAACGGCAGCACCGGACGCGCTTCGCTCCAAAGGCCCTCCCGCCGCATACCTTGCAGGTGCCGACGTACCCCCCGGGGGACCATCCGTGCGGTTGGAGATCGTCGGCCGTGTAGCCGTCGTCCGCATGATCCCCGTCCGTCATGCTCCATGCGTAGGTCATGCTGCAGGTGGCCTCCCATGCCGGGCTGTGCCGTCGGGCCAATCCCAGCGGTGGTCGCAATCCGGCTCGAACTCGATGCCGACGATGGTGGCCTTCAGGCGGCGGACCTTCTCCCGAAACTGGTTGACCGCGTTCCTCTCCATACCGACGACGCCGGCAAGGTCGCTGAGGATCTCGTAGACCTGCCTGGAGGCCTCCTTCATCCGCTCCGGCTCGGTCATGGTCGTGGGATCAAGCTCGGGCGGAAGCACCTCCTCCAGCTTCGCCCGGCGGACTATCAGGGCGGTCAGCGAGGCGCCCACAGAGCCCTCCTTCCCGATGACCTTCCAGTGTTCCGCGGCCTCAAGATGCGATGCCTCACCGACACCTTGGGTGTAGATCAGGACGACGTCTCCGATCTTGTGCCGATCCCAAGTCGCCTTGACGAGAACGCCGCGACCGCGACCGGCCAGGGTATGCCAGTCGGTGGTCTTGACCCGGTAGGAATGCGTGGTGCGCTCAGCCATGCGCGGACCACACTGCTGGTAGGGCGGTATCTCGGGTGCGCTCAGATCCATCTGTCCAAGCCACGCCCCGAACCTCGGACAGGAACTCAGCGTGTCCGGCTGGCTTCGGCGTCAGATTCGTCCAGAGCTCGTAGCGGTGGTGTCCGGTCGTGGGCTCATCCACGCGGACGATGTTCGCCCCGGGCCGAACGTGTTGGATGACCGCCCGCAGCGCCTTGGCATCCGCGGCGTGTCGGGCCCGCTCTATGTCGAGCTCGCAGAGGAGCTCCATCACCTGGTGGGCGAGCTCGTCCTTCGTGCGGTTCATGAGAGAGCGTCGGGTAATGCGGGAGGTGACCTCGAAGACGGGCATGGTCAGGCGGCCTCATCGAGAGCGTTGTTGATCGCGTAGGACGGAACGTATCCGTCCAGCAGGTTCCCGTTCGGCCGGATCGTCCGAAGCATGGCCAGCCGTAGCTTCTCCCGGGCCTCGTCGGTGGTGGCCTTGCGGAAGGGAAAGAGGAACGGGCGGATCGGGTCGGGCACCTCGGACAGGCGCAGACCCAGCTCCTTATCCGAGAGGCCGGCAGCCAACTCCGCGGCAAGGCTCACGCCCGAGATCAGCTTGAGGTACCGGGCCTGCAGGACGACGGCGATCTGATCGAAGTCCGCCCAGAATTCCTCGGGCAGGTCCCGGCGCATCTCTTCGAGATCCCCGCCGGCGGCCATGACGTCCCACACCGCCAGGGGCGTGCAGCGGCTGATCACGCCGTGGAGGCGCTTGTACTCGTCGCCCTTCACCTTGACCCTGGTGCCGTCGGCGAAGCGGATGACGAAGCCTTCCTTATCCCGGGGCAACGCCACGACCGTGGTGATCATCTCCGCGAGGGATATGAACGCATGGCGCTGGACGACCTTGAAGGCGAAGTGGCTCGCCTCCCCGAGATCCATGAGCTCGGCGAAGGGCACCTCGCGCCCGGACGCGTCGTAGGCTGCCAGCAGCGACAGGCCCGCCTCCGGGTACCGGACGACGATGACGTTCTCCGGGTAGATGGCCTCGAACAGGTAGGTCGTCCCGGGCACCAGGGCCGAGGTGTCCATCGCGTCAAGACGCGCCTGCGCCCACACAGCCTGGGAGGAATCGAATGCCCCCTTGGTCGCGGTGCGCCACCGGCCGGAGCCAGCGTGGTGGAAGGCGATGATCAGGGAGCCGTCGAGCTTCTCGAACGCCTCGAACGGCAGATCCGGGACGACGGCGCCCCGCTCGCCGAGGTTGAAGAACTTCGGGAACGGCGTCGCGACGACGGCGCCGGCGTCGTAGTCCACGATCAGGCCGCGGGCGAGCAGCGAGTACCGGTCCCAGCCGTGGTCGTACACGCAGCGCTGCGTGTAGCAGTAGATGAGTAGCCCGGTCGCCCGGCACATCTTCCGGCTGACGAAGCCGGCGGCCCGCGCTTTCTCCAGGCCGTCGATCAGGTCGTTGAAGGCCATGGCACGGGCGGGGTGGATGATCGTCCGCATGATCAGGACCTCCCCTTCGCCGCGGCGGCGCGCTTGGCCGCACGGTTGATGCCCGGGGGAATCCGCATCGCGTTCGGGGTGACCTTCCCGCGCCGGATGCGGTCGGCGATCTTGCCCCAGGTCTTGAGCTCGTCGGGCGTCAGGCCCTCGGCCGGCGGCGGGGGCGTCGTGGTCGTCACGCCGCGCAGCACCGCGAGCTCGGACTCGGTGGCGACGCGGAGCCGGATGCCCGCGACCTTCACGGGCGGCCATGCCCGGGGACGGCTGTTGTCGGCCGGGGCGTTGAAGGCGCGCTCGATCTTGCCGACCTTGGGATCGGCGAGGATCTGGTCGAAGGTCGCCGCGTCCTCGACGTACATGCCGGGCGGCATCGAACCGGGCAGGACCGCTTTCGTAACGGGATCGAGATCGGAAGCCACGTAGTGCGGCTTGAGCCAGGTCCTGCCCATCACGCTGCCTCCTCGACGCGCTGAGGCGGGCACTTGGCCTCCTCGGAAGCGATGGTGATCTCGATGCCGTCGACCTCGACACCGAGAGCGGCGAGTTCCTGATCGAGATCGGCGATCCTGGTGCGAAGCTCGGCGCGCATGGCCCGGCGGACGGCCTCGACCATCTTGTCGTCGAACCGGTACCCGAACAGGGTCAGCGCCCCTCCGAAGGGGCCGTAGCTGTTGCCAGGCCCAATCGACGTCTCGCGCCCGATGTCGACGTATGCTGTGACCCAATCGCGACGGCGCTTAACCAGGTCGTTGGCGAGCGTGACTTCCGACAGCTTCATGGCTTCCCCCCTCAGGAATCCGAAGGGGGTCCCCGCACCTGGCCGGGACCCCCTTCATCTCGGCCCACACCGGCAGACCCGAACGCCGCGTGGCGTATCCCCAGAAAATACACCCATCCGTCGATTCGGGGAGCGAACCTCGTTGACTTCGAACGAAACAAGCTCTTTGCTCACCTTCATCCCCGGCAACGGGGGCAAACCTCGCAAGCGCAGTTCACCGCGCCCATGGTTTTACGTCCCCCCCGCCGGCAGGGGGGCAACCCTTTGTTTAAGTCGTGGGCTAGTCCCCCGGGTTCACAGTTTCCTTCCCCCAATCACGGGGGGCACACCTTCGACAGGCCCTGGCATCCGCCGGGGCCTTCGTCGTTCTAGGTCTTGCGTCCGCACCGTGCCTGTTTATAACAGGCACACTAGCGCGTTGGATGAACCGGCGCGGTGGATACGAGGGACCCACAATGAACACTTACATCCGGATCGACACGCCGGCCTACGGCAGCATCTACGCCGTCGCCACCGAGGAGGAGGCCCTCGACCTCTTCGCCAAGGCCGCCGGCTACAGGGATTACGCCGAGCTCGCCGCCACCCTCGGCAAATCCGTCGAGGAGGCTCGGGACGAGCTCGTCATCTCTCGCGTCACGGCCGACGACATCGTGCGGGACATCGTCGAGGAGGGCATCGAGAACGAGGTCATGGATTCCTGGAAGGTCGATGAGATCGCCGAGTTGAACGGGCTCGACCGGGGACCGCTCGTCGCGGCGGCCGACGCCATGCAGACGCGGCGCATGCTCGAAAACTACAACGCCCAGTGCACGATCATCGCCCAGGATCGCGTCCGGCGCGCTTCCAGCCTCGATGAGGTCTACGCCGAACTTCTGTTGGTCCGCCGGTACTTCGGCGCCGACGGCCTGAGCAAGTGGCTGTATGATACCGGCAGCGGCGAGGTGCCGACCTTCGGCCCTGCACCTGTCGACGTGGGCAGTCTCATCTCCTGGGATGCCGAGCGGGTCATCGTCAGGGACGAGAATGCGCCCGACTTCTCGATCTGCATCGAGTCCCGGCTGGACGTCGCCGCCTGATCCGATTGGACGATGAGCATTCCGGGGCGGGCCATGAGGCTCGCCCCTTTTCCGTTCGGAGGACCCATGAAGATCATCCTGAAATCCGTGCCCGATCAGGCCGAGGGGATAGCCGTCGGCACGCTCGACGGATTCCCACTCTACTATGTCGGCCGGACCGCTCACGTGGACGGGCGGGCCCTGCAGCACGGCGATATCGCCGAGGCCATGATCGACGCCGTCGACTACGCGGCCGCGCAGGTCCTTGGGGGCGAGTGGTCGAAACCGCTGGCTTTGGTCACCGGCCTGAACGCGCGGACGTGCAACCGCGACAGGATCAGGCAGTGGGGCCTGCCGCCGTGGGTCCTAGTCTTGCTGGGCAGGGCATCCGAGCATCGTCATGCCCGGGCGCTGGGCTTCATCCTGCAGGGCGCCGCCATGGTGTACCGCGATGTCGGTCCATTTTCCGATGAGGAGAAACGGGACCGGATCGGGGAGATCACCGATCCACTTGCGTTCATGGCGAGCCTGTCGAAGACCGCCGACGAGATGGTCGCCTACGCCCGACGCGAGCGCGAAAAGGCGGCCGCCGCCCGGGGCGCGTAACCGAACCTTAAGACACGACCTCTAGTCTCGCCCACCTGCCGTCGGTCTTCACCGGCGGCCCGGACCAGGAATCCCGATCATGCGACAGTCCCCCCGAAACGGGGTGGGCGCGCCGTCTCTGCGCGCGCTGCTCCGCGGCACCCCCATCCATCGCGGCAGTCATGCCCGCCAGCTTCAGGCCGAGATCCTCTCGACCGTCCCGGGAATTTTCAGCGCCGGCCGGGCCGAGCTGATCCGACAGTGCGCGGACTCGCCGCTTTTCCACGAGCTCGTCGTCTCCCTCTGGAAGTCGGCTATCGCCGCCCTCTCGATCAGGCCGGATGAGGCCGCCAAGGAGGGCCGGTTCATCACCGCGATCTATGAGGCGTGGCTCGTCCTCAGGCGGACTGTGGGCGTGCAGTCCGCCATCGATGCCGATCTCGATCTCTCGTTCCACGACCGCCAGGAACAGGAGATGCTGGATCTGGTCACGCTTCTGCTCGCCGACCTCGGCGAGGGCGTCGCCCGCATGGCGTACGTCGATCTCGCATGGCGCCATGCACGCGAGCGTGAGCCCGACCAGGACGACCTGCTGTACGGCGCCATCGGCGCGAGCCTCTACGCCGGCGAGAGTTGGCGCTTCGAGGGCAAGCGCCCTACCGGCATGCCATCCGGTTTCGCCCTTCAATGCATCGAACTCGGCAGGCAGGCCTTCACGGGCACGCTCCCGCAGCCCGAGCCGGCATGGGCGAAGGAGGCCAAGGCCGCGTCCGGCCTCCGCGCCATCGAGGCCGCACGTATCGACGCCGGACCGTCGCTCTTGGTGTTGGCGTCCGTCGACCACCTTCCCGGGTCCGCCACCGGTGGCGAGGGCCGCCCCGGCGGCAGCGTCGGTACGACGGCCCGGGCCGAGTGGGCCCCGATGGCGGGCAAGCGCCTCCCCCTGGTCGTGGTTCCCGATCTCGCCCGAGTGAAGAGGAGGCTCGTGCGGGAGTTCCCGGACTGCGAGCGGATCATCGACGCGGTGCTGGCGCCCATCGCGGGACGGCAGTTTGCCTACCTGTCGCCCTTCCTGCTCGTCGGGGCGCCGGGTTCGGGCAAGAGCCGCCTCGCCCGCCGGATCGGGGAAGAGCTCGGGCTCGCCGTCACGGTCTACGCGTGCTCGGGGGTCAGCGACTCCTCGATCATCGGAACCAGTCGAATGTGGAGTACGGGTCGCGCATCCGTCCCGCTCCAGGCGATCCGTCGCGCGGGCGCCGCCTCGGTGCTGATCGTCCTCGACGAGATCGCACGCGCCGGCACCCGCACCGACAACGGCAAGCTCACCGACGGCGTCCTCGGGCTGACGGAGCGGGAGACCGCCCGGGCGTACCAGGACCCCTACTTGGAATGCCCCGTGGATCTGTCGGCGGTCTCGTACGTCGCTACGGCGAACACGGTGGACGGTCTCGATCCGGCGCTCCTGTCCAGATTCCGGGTCTTCGAGATGCCGATGCCGACGGCGCGGTCCCTGCCGGTCCTGGCCCGGGCCATCGTTGCCGAACTCCGGGTCGAGCGCGGCCTCGATGCGGTGTGGCTCCCCGACCTGACGCCCGACGAGCTCGAAATGATCGGCTCGCACTGGTCCGGAGGCAGCGTCCGCGTCCTGCAGCAACTCGTGGAAGTTGCCGTGGACGGTCGCGACCTCGGCCAGGCCAACTAGGGGGCGATCATGCGGCATCGCTCCCACGCCCCCGTCCTCGACTACTTCTTGGAGATCCTCAGGGCGCACCGCGCCTCGGGACGTCTCCACGCTCAAGTCGCCCACGGGATGGAGGCCTACGTCCTGCACGTCACGCGGCTCGCAGACGAGCATGTCCTCACCGGCGTCGAGGCCCTCGTGGCGGCCAATCGCGCCGTGACGCTGGCGCTCGCACTCCCGCAGCTTCCGGAGGATCGCCATGAACCGCGGTGACCTCGCGACGGCGGCAGCGCGGATTCGCGCGGCCTGGGTGCCCGGTCGGGAATGCCGGCTCCGTCCCCGCCGGGCCCGGCTCTACGTCCTGAAGGTCGCCCGGCTCGATGCGGACGGCCTGATCCGTCCGGAGCGGGCCGAGGCGGTCGCGGCCCGGGCGCAGGTCCTGGCCGAGGAGATGGAGGGCGCCCGATGCCCGACGTCTACCGAAATTTGACCCGAGCCTGCTGGTCCGTCCGCGTCAAAAATCGGGTCGTCGGCCACGTCCCCGCGCTGGTTCTCCGGGACGTCGCGTTCATCGTCTCCCTCCCGGGCGTGCGTCGGATTCGGCTGCGGCAGGCCCGCGAAGTCATCGCCTACGCCCGGGGCGTCCCATCCGAATCCGGCCTCCCCAACGGCGCGCTGCAGGTGCGCTTCTGCCCCTACCGGTCGACAGATTTCACGCTTCCCGATGGCAGCCCGATCCGCGCGGCCGCCGTCGCCTCCTTCCTCCCAGACGGCTCGTGCTGGGCCGTCCTTTGATCCGGGGATACCGTCATGCTCCACGTCGTCGTCTCATCCCTCCTGTTCCTGCTCGCCGGCGCGGCCGCGGTCGCCGACGAGGGTCCATGGTCCCAGCCGCGGTGGTATGTCGAGACGACGGAGGCACACGGGCCCTTCACGCACACCACGGGGATGTCGGTCTCCCAGAACGCCAAGGCCGGCCGCGATGACGTCGAGGTGATGTGCCAGGTCACCGACGTGCGGGCTCCCCGGGATGCCATCGTCGTCCGCCGAAGGGGTAAGGCCTTGTTCCGCCAGGACGCGTGGTGCGGGGACGCCGGTGACCTGGGGTCCTGGTGCGTGGCCTTGGAGGAAGGGGCGGTCATGACGTGGTACGGGAAGACGATCTGCGCGGGCGGGCAGGCGACGTTCTCGACGGGCGACTGACCAAAAGGTAAGGGCCTGTTTCCTCAATGGAAACAGGCCCCATGTGTAGTGATCAGGCTTCGACTACGCTTTAGTTACGCGGCGTTCCCGAACAGGTCCCGCGGCCCCTCGGGCATCATCGTGTGCCTCTGCCACTTCTTGGCGAGGTACTGGAGGCCGTAGGGCGTGACGAAGGTCTGGGCCCGGGCGACGTCGCCGTCGAGGAACGGATGGACGGTGAAGATCGCCATCTTGACGAAGGCCGCCTTAGGCATGAGCTCGCGCCCCTGGTAAAACAGGTAGGTCCCCTTCAGCCAGTCGACGAATGCCTTGGGCGGGGCGCCGATGGACCGGGCGGCGTTCTGCAGGCCGTAGTGCCCGTCGGCGTTGGCGAACCGGTCGAAGAACTCGACCTTCGGGGCGGCCGTGGCGAGCGCCGATTCCGACACCGTCAGGGCCTGGGAGATCTGGGCGTTCTCGGCCTTGAGGGCGAGGTTCGCTTCGGCGTACCCGAGCAGGACGACACGCAGGGAGGCCGGGTCGTTCGGGTCGAACGGCGGCGGCTGGCGGCGGCGAAGCTCCTCCTCCATGGCGTTGAAGGCCGAGATGTAGCCCACCTTCCAGATCGTGGCCGCGCTGCCGTTGAACCCCATCACCGCCAGGGTGAAGCCGTCCCTGTCCATGAGGCAGTAGCGCTCCTGCCGGACGCCGCCGTTGGGCATCCGGGTCGGCGCCGATGTAAACGCAAAACTGCGTTCACATGCGCCGGGCAGGGTCTTCATCAGGCCATCGATGGCCCGGAGGACGTCGGCGTGCCGCTTGCCGAACACCTTCGCCAGTTCCCGGCTGTCGGCCCGGACCTGTCCGTCGATGACGCTGACGATGGGATCGGTCGACGTGACGAGGGCGCTCATCAGTGCATCCCCCGCAGCCGGATGGAGGTCGCCAGCGCGGCCCGGCGTGCGGCCACCTTGGCTCGCTCCTGCCAGAGGCACTCGGCGAGGTAGGCGGACTGCTCGTCCACCGTCATGAGGCGGCACGCCTGCAGCATGGCATGCAGGTCATCGTCGGGAGTGGTATCGGTCGTCTCAGCCTTGGACACGGGTCGCTCCGTCGTCGAGGGTCAGGCCGGGATGTGAGAGGCGTTGGACCCTCTCTGCCCGGCCGACACCGAATGCCCTCGTGGTGAATCTGCGTTAACCACAATGTGAGGCATGGGAATATAAAAATCAACCTTGCCACGGGAAGTCCGGGAAGGCATGGTGTAACGCATGGTCACGAATAGTCAGATCCGCGCCGCACGCGCCCTCCTCGGCATCAAGCAGAGCGACCTCGCCGAGTGGTCGGGCGTCAGCCAAGGCACCATCGCGAAGTTCGAGCTCGGGTTGAGGACGCCGTTCGCGCCGAACCTCGCCGCGATGGAGCGGGCCCTGGAGGAGCACGGCGTCATCTTCCTCGCCGCCACGGATGACCGCGGGCCCGGCGTCTGCCTCGCCGCGGAAGGGTCTGCACCGGACGCAGACCCCTCAGGATCGGGCGCGCTTGAGCAGGTATGAAGGTGGCTCGCCCCACCGGGCCTTGCAGGCCTCGACGCCATGGGATGCGAGCAGCTTCAGGACTGCGGCGCGGGTGGGCTGAAATTTCAGCTTGTCGTCCCAGGAGACGTTCCAAGCCGAGGGCTCGCCCCGGTCGTATCGAATCCGCGAGAGGCGATTGCTCACCAGGCCGGGCGTGACGCCCTTCAGCTTGGCGTAGGCCGCGAGGGAACCGGCGGCCGCGATCCCGGCCTCCACCTCATCGTCGTTGAGCAGGCGTTCCCGGCGGTAGCTCATCAGGCGGCCAGCCGACTGATGCCGAGGTACGCGTCCCAGTCGAACGGGGGCCACCAGCGCAAGTCCCGCGGCCGGTACTCGGGGATCGGGTCGGCGAGGATGCCGGCCCGGAGCATGCCCGCCAGGGTGAGGAGGAAGGCGACGTCGCCCTTGCTCACCGACGCCTCCCGCCCGGGGGGAGCCGGTTCATGGCGTCCGTATTGTCCTCGGTCGCCTTCGTGTTCTGCCGGGTGATGCGGGTCAGGTCCTCCACGGATTCCCGCAGGTCCCCGATGCATGACCGCACGTCCGAGATCGCGTCGCGGTCATCGGGATGCATGCGCCCCATGGTCCGCTGGGCGGACAGGGGCGGCTCCATGGTGGTGGTGTCGGAGGCCCGGCGCTGCTTGATGATGCCGCCGAGGATGCCGAGCAGGGCCGCCCCGAAGCCGGCCACGCTGGCGATCAGCCCCTTCCAGGGCTCCAAGGCGGTGAGGACGCCAGACAGGATGGTGCTCACGGGGCGAAGCTCCTCGGCAGTGGAGCCGGGGGCGCCGCCTGCATCATCTTGAAGACCCGCCCGGCGACGACGATGTCTCGGCCGGCGCGGAAGGCTGAGCGGATGTCCGAGACGGCCAGGGCGGCCGAGAAGGCGGCGCCGATCCCGAAGGCCCCGACCGATGGCACCCAGAACAGCACCGCGATGTAGGCGTGGAGCGTCGCCCCGATCAGCGCGGTGATGGTCCTGAGTAACGGGGTCCGTCGCCAGTGGCCGTTGATCGCCAGCGCGGCGATGCGGACGATGGCGACGCCCCCGATCAGGACGGCCCATTCGCTCTCCGGCATGATGGCGGCGAACCGGTCGAAGATGGCGCCGGTCGCGAACGTCTTGCCCGGCAGCGCCAGCAGGATCGCGATCAGCGCGTCCGTGCCGGCGCAGTGCCACTCCAGGTCACGGCTCGGCGTGAACACGGTCGGGACGCTTCGGATCGATCTCATGGGCGCCACCCGCATGCCTTGGCCCCGAACTCGTTGTGAGCGAGGACCTCCCGCTGGCGGGCCGGCGTCATGGCTTGGATCTCGGAGCGAGAGGGACGCTGGGGCCGGGCGGTCTCGCAGAACGAGCCTCCGGGGCTGCCGCCGGAGGTGACGCACCCGGCAAGGGCGGCCGCGAGAACCGCGGCGAGGACGACGGGCTTCATCGGGACCACCTTTCCAGTCGCCGGGTGACCTCGGCGTCGGACTGGGAAGCGACGTCCCGGTCGATCCGCGCCCGCTCGGTGCGGGCTTCGGCATTGGCGCGGTCGACCCGCGCCATGGCCTCGTCGCGCCCGGCCTTTCGGATGCGCCCGGCCCCAGCGTCCCTCTCGCTCCGAGATCCAAGCCATGACGCCGGCCCGCCAGCGGGAGGTCCTCGCTCACAACGAGTTCGGGGCCAAGGCATGCGGGTGGCGCCCATGAG
>NZ_VRVD01000230.1:0-6997 GCF_008040015.1 Methylobacterium sp. WL18
GGCCTGGACCACGTGGACCTCGGACAGGGCGGCGAGCCGCGCGGCGGCCTCCCGGGCCAGGGTGGCGTAGCGCTCCAGGCTCAGGACCGCGCCGGCCCCGAGCTTGGCCAGCAGCGCCGTGGCGTAGCCCGAGCCGGTGCCGATCTCGAGGATCCGGTGGCCCGGCTCGACGCGCAGCAGCGCCAGCATCTGGGCCACCTGGGTGGGGGCCGTCATCGAGGCGCCGCAGGGCAGCGGCAGGGCGAGGTCCCGCCGGGCCTGGGCGCGATGGGCCTCGGGGGCGAACGGCTCCCGCGGGACCTGCTCCATGGCCCGCAGGATCGCGGTGTCCCGCATCCCCCGGCCCCGGAGCGCCATGACGAAGGCCGCGTTGCCGGCAGCCTCCTCGAGGCCGCCCAGATCGATCACGCCGAGAAGGCCTGCGCGAACCGGGTCAGGGTCGGCTCGTCCGTGAGGTCGAGGCGCAGGGGCGTCACCGAGATCCGCTTCTCGGCGATCGCCTTCAGATCCGAGCCGTGGCCCGGCTCGAACCGGGCCTTGGCGAAGGCCAGCCAGAAATACGGATTGCCGCGCCCGTCGACCCGGGCGTCGATCGACAGCAGCGCCTGGTTCCGGAAGCCCTGCGCCGCCACCGCGATGCCCTGGACGTCGGCCGGCGCGCAATCCGGGAAGTTGACGTTGATCACGATGCCGGGCTCGATCCCGGTCTCGAGGATCTTACGGATCACCTTCGGGCCGTGCTCCCGGGCGCAGTCCCACTTGAGATTGGTCCGTCCGCCCGCCCCGTAGGCCTGGCTCAGCGCGATCGAGCGGATGCCGAGGATCGTGCCCTCCATGGCGGCCGCGATCGTGCCCGAATAGGTCACGTCCTCGGCGACGTTCTGGCCGCGGTTGACCCCCGACAGGACCAAGTCCGGCCCGTGATCGCCGAGGATGTGGCGCACCCCCAGGATCACGCAATCGGAGGGCGTGCCCTTCACGGCGAAGCGCTGCTCCGAGACCTGCCGCAGGCGCAGCGGGTCGTTCAGCGAGAGCGAGTGCGACACGCCGGACTGGTCGCTCTCCGGCGCCACCACCCAGACGTCGTCGGACAGCTCCCGGGCGATCTCCTCCAGAGTGGCGAGCCCCGGCGCGTGGATGCCGTCGTCGTTGGTGACTAGGATGCGCATCAGTGGGCCCCTTCGATCCGGTTGAGCCCGCCCATGTAGGGGTGGAGCACCGACGGGATCGTGATGCTCCCGTCCGGGTTCTGGTAGTTCTCCATCACGGCGATCAGGGCGCGGCCGACCGCGACCCCCGAGCCGTTGAGCGTGTGGACATAGGCCGGTTTGCCGTCCTTGCCCCGGTAGCGGGCGTTCATCCGCCGGGCCTGGAACGGGCCGCAGACGGAACACGACGAGATCTCGCGATGGGTCCGCTGGCCCGGTACCCAGACCTCGATGTCGTAGGTCTTCTGGCTCGCGAAGCCCATGTCGCCGGTGCAGAGCGTCATCACCCGGTAGGGCAGATCGAGCTTTTTCAGGACCGCCTCCGCGCAGGTGAGCATCCGCTCGTGCTCGTTGGCGGATTCTTCCGGCGACGTGATCGAGACGAGCTCGACCTTGTTGAACTGGTGCTGGCGCAGCATGCCCCGCGTATCCCGGCCCGCCGCCCCGGCCTCGGCCCGGAAGCAGGGGGTGAGCGCGGTGAAGCGCAGGGGTAGTTCCTCCTCGCGGAGGATGGATTCGCGGACGAGGTTGGTCAGCGGGACTTCGGCGGTGGGGATGAGCCAGAATTTTTCGGTCCTGTCCGGCTCCGTTCCGGTTGCCGTCGCCGTTGCGGTATCGAGCCCCTTGAAGACCGAGAACTGATCATCCGCAAATTTCGGAAGCTGCGCCGTGCCGAACATCGCTGCGTCGCGCACCAGAACCGGCGGCGCCACTTCCAAATACCCATGCTCTTGCGTGTGCAGGTCGAGCATGAACTGGCCCAGCGCCCGCTCCAGCCGGGCGAGCTGGCCCTTGAGCACCACGAAGCGCGAGCCCGAGAGCTTGGCGGCGGATTCGAAATCTATGAGCCCGCTGGCCTCGCCGAGCTCGAAATGCTCGCGGCCCTCGGTCAGCCGCTCGCGGGCGGAGGCGTGGCTGCGGTAGAGCACGTTACCGTGCTCGTCGGCGCCGTCCGGCACGTCGGGCTTGGGCTGGTTCGGGATCGCGGCGAGTTTTTCGGATAGCGCCGCGTCGGCCCGGTCCTGCGCGGCCTTCAAGTCGGCCTCGGCGCTTTTAAGCGCGGCGACCTCCGCCATCAGGGCGGCCGCGCGGGCCTCGTCCTTGGCCTTCTTGGCTCCGCCGATCTCCTTGGCGAGCGCGTTGCGCCGCTCTTGGTTGGCCTGGGCCGCCGAGACCGCGGATTTGCGGGCCTCGTCGAGGGCGATCAGCGCGGACGAGAGCGACGCGAGCCCCCGGCGGGCGAGGTCGCGGTCGAAGGCGTCCGGGTTGTCCCGGATGGCGCGGATGTCGTGCATCGTGTCGGCTCGGATCTGCGGCGCACGAGGCTCGGCGCGCGCGGCCCCCGCTTTGCCGCATCGCGTCCGGTGGGACAAGCGCGGGGCGCCCTCACGCCTTCGGCGGCGCGATCTTCAGCTGGTCGATCGCCCACAGCCAGGTGCCGTCCGGCTGCGCGCGGGCGACTTCCACCGACAGCGCGCCGTTGGGCAGCCGCGCGAAGGTCAACGCGAGGGCGCCGTTGCGCACGGGTTCCAGCGTCTCGGGGGCCGGAAAGTCGGACTTGCGCGCCAGCAGATCCGTGTAGAAGGCCCGGATCTCGGCATGGCCGGTGGCCACGACGCGGCCGGCGGCCAGCACCGCGTCGGGCTCGTAGAGCGCCACCAGCCCCTCGACATCGCCGGCATTGGCCCGCTCGTTGAAGAGCTGGGCCAGCGCCGCCGGCTCGGTTGCAGCGTGTCGGTTCTCGTGGGCCACGGGCAACTCCTGTGTGGGCTATGGGTGTGTGTGACATCTCGGGCTGCGCGCCCGGATGTGTGAGAAGACGTCGGCCACGACGCTGCGGGATGGTCCGAAACGCCATACGCCCGGCCGGCACTCATGCGAGGCGCGCCCCGTCGGCATCCTCCACCGAGACGGTCACCGGGATCCCGGCCTTCACGCTCTCCGAGACGGTGCAGAAGCGCTCGAACTGCTCCAGCACCCGGTCGATCCGGGGCATGGCCTCGGCCGCGGCCCCCAGCCGGATGCGCACGGCGATCCCGCCGATCCGCAGGCGGCCCTCCGGGTTGCGTGCCATCCGGCAGGTCGCCTCGGCGGCGACGCCCTGCGCGTCCTGCCGGAACTTGCCCAGAGCGAAGACCAGGCTGGCGCACAGGCAGTTCGCCACGCCCGAGGCCAGCAGCTGCTCGGGGATCGGACCTGTGCCGCCGCCGACCGGGGGCGCCTCGTCGGTGAGCAGGCCGGACAGCCCCGCGCCGAAATCGACGGTGAAGACGTAAGCCCCGACCTGGGTGATCCGGATCGTCGGTCCTGCATCCATCGGCGCCCTCCCGGGGCCGATCCGACCGCCCACGCGGAGAATTCAACGCCCGATCCGGCTTCGCGTTCGAGCCGCACGGGGACAGATGATTTCTGCAACCGAACGCCGTAGTACGGTCGCTCGACCGATCCGGAAGCGAACCCCCGATCCGATGACGAGCTTCGAGACCCTGATGCCGCTCCTGGAGCGGATCGCTACCGCCCTGGAGCGCGCCGCGCCGCCCGCCCAGCCGGCCTTCGACCCGAACGCCGCCGACGCCTTCCTGTGGGGGCCGGAGCGGCGGCTCACTGCGGTGCCGCAGGTGGCCCGGGTGGAGATCGGCCTGCTCACCGGCATCGACCGGGCCCGCGACACCCTGATCGAGAACACCGAGCGCTTCGCCCGCGGCCTGCCGGCCAACAACGCCCTGCTGTGGGGCGCCCGCGGCATGGGCAAATCCTCGCTGGTCAAGGCGGCCCATGCCGAGATCAACGCCCGCCGGCCCGAGGGCGCGCGGCCGATGAAGCTGGTGGAGATCCACCGGGAGGATATCGAGGCCCTGCCCGACCTGATGGCCCTGCTCCGGCCCGACCCGCATCGCTGGCTGGTCTATTGCGACGACCTCTCCTTCGACGGCGACGACACCTCGTACAAGTCGCTCAAGACCGCGCTGGACGGCGGCATCGAGGGTCGTCCCGGCAACGTGCTGTTCTACGCCACCTCCAACCGCCGGCATCTGCTGGCCCGCGACATGGTCGAGAACGAGCGCTCGACGGCGATCAACCCCGGCGAGGCCGTCGAAGAGAAGGTCTCGCTGTCGGACCGGTTCGGCCTCTGGCTCGGCTTCCACAAATGCAGCCAGGACGAGTTCCTGGCGATGATCCGCGCCTATGCCGATCGCTACGGCCTGGACCTGCCCGCGGAGCGCCTGCGCGCCGAGGCCCTGGAATGGGCCACCACCCGGGGCTCCCGCTCGGGCCGCACCGCGTTCCAGTTCATCCAGGACCTGGCCGGGCGGATGGGGAAGGTGCTGGATTGAGGATTCTTATAAGCGCCTGATCGATTTGAGATATTCCACCCGCGACCTCATCCTGAGGTGCCCGGCGATCGAAGATCGCCGGGCCTCGAAGGAGCCCTCCAGAAGCCTCTGTGATCCCTAGAGGCCTCCTTCGCAGCGTTCGCTGCGCTCCGTCGCCTCAGGATGAGGGCGTGGATGGGACAGGCGCTGCCCGGGCGGTCGTCGGTGGATGCGCCGACATCGGTCCACGCACCCCGTCATCCCGGGGCCGCAGATTGGAGCCAAGGATCCAAAACCACAGGTGGAGCAACGCGTTGTACCGTCGGCGGCTCTGGGTCCCGGGTTCGCCTCCGGCGCCCAAGGATGACACGGTGATTCATTCGGCTGCGGTCGCGTCGCCCTGCAGACGCCAAGCCGCCGCCGCAGATTTTCAAAAATCCACCGACGCCGAGAGCCACGTGGTACGCGGGGCCCCGAGGATGAGGGCGCCGTTCGCGTTGGCGATCCAGTAGTGGTTGTCGGTGACGTTGGACACGGTCACGCGTAGCGTGACCGGCCTGTCCTGCACCAGCGCCACGTAGCGCAGCCCGAGATCCAGCGTCGTCCAGTCCGGGATTTTGGAGAAGGCGGCACTGGTCAGGGTGGTGCCGGCGTAGGACGCGCCGGTGTAGACCATCGTGGCGATCGCCGTGAGACCGCGCAGGAACGGCGTGTCCCATTCGAGGCCCGTGGTGGCCTGGAAGCGCGGCGCGCCGGTGGCGGGATTGCCGTCGTAGAGGCCGCCCCGGGTCCGGCGCCAGCGGGCGTCGAGCAGGGTCGCGCCGGCGATGACCCGCAGGTCCGGCGCTATCGCGCCGAAGATCGTTCCCTCGAAGCCGCGGTTCCGCTGAGAGCCAGCGACGCCGAAACGGTTGGTGATGGGATCGACGTTGCCGGCCGGCTGGGTGATCTCGAAGGCGGCCAACGTCGCCCCGAAGGTCCCGAAGTCGAGCTTCGCGCCGATCTCATATTGCCGCGACCGGGCCGGCGCGAAGGTCTGGGCGGTATTGATCGCGGTGTTTGGCGCCCGCAGCGCGGTGAGGCCCTGGACCGCGTTGGCGTAGAGCGAAAGCGCCTCGGTCGGCCGCACCACGAGGCCGAAGGCCGGCGTCGTCGCGCTCTTGTCGTAGGACGTGCTCAGCAGGCCCGTGATCGGCGCATAGTTGCCGAGTTCGATCTCTTGACGCCGGGCGCCGACCATGAACTCGACCAGTCCGTCGGCCACCGACATCGTGTCGGCCACGGCGTAGCTCGTCATCCGGTCGTAGCTCGCCCGGCCGCGGGGATACGTGCCGGCGGCCAGCGGTAGCCCCGGCGAGGCCAGACGGACGGGCGCGTAGAGGTTCGACCGGTAGTTCGGATACGTGATCTGGCCGAGCGTCAGGTCCTGATCAAGGATCGTCGCGCTGAACACGGCCTCGTGCCGGATCCAGCCGGTGTCGAACCGCGCCCGTGCCCCCGCCTCGCCTGACAGCGTCGACGTGCCGCCGGTCTGGAAGATCGAGTTCACCTGCGTATTGCCCCGTCGATCGAGCAGGGTGAAGGCCGGGTTCTCCTGCTTGTCGTAGGTGAAGCGGTTACCGCCGAGCGCCGCGAACAGCATGATGTCCGAGGTCAGGTCGAACTCCGCGCGGCCGAGGCCGGTGAGGCTGTCGGCGCGGGAGAAATCGAAGTCCTGGGACATGTTCCGGCGCGGGTTCGGTGCCCGGGGGACGTGCAGCCCCGGCTGCGGATTTCCGCCCCGGGTCTGGGCGTCGTAGGCGTCGTGCTGGTAGATCACGTCGGCGTAGAGCCGGAGCCGGTCTCCGGAATAGTCGAGGGCCAGTGAGCCGACGCCGTTGCGCTGCGCGGTCCGGTCGATCGGCGTGTCGCCGCCGAAGCCCGCGCCGTTGATGCGGATGCCGAACTCCCCTGCCTCGCCGTAGCGCCGAGAAACGTCGACCTGCGCCCCGCCTCGGGTCGTTGAGGCGTAGTCGACGGTCGCCCGGGTCAGCGGTTCGTCGCCCGCGCGCTTGGTGACCACGTTCACGGTGCCGGCGACGCTGCCGAAGATCGACGCGCCGAACAGGAACGCCGCCGGCCCCTTGAGCACCTCGATCCGCTCGAGTGGGGCCGGACTGATCCGGTAATCGGGCACGAGGCCGTACAGCCCGTTCAGGGCGAACTCGCGGTTGTCGACCCGGAAGCCGCGGATCGTCAGCGCGTCGTAGCGGTTGCCGCTGCCGATCGAGGCTCGCACGGACGGGTCGGTACGCGTCAGGAGATCGCCGACGCTGATCGCCTGCGCGTCGCGGATGGTCTTCTCGGTGTAGCTCGCCGTGCTGAACGGCGTCCGCATGTAATCCCGGTTGCCCAGGATGCCGAGTCGGCTGCCGCGTGCGACCTGACCGCCGGCAAACGCCTTCGGAAGGCCGCCCGCCTCCCCCTGCCCCAGCC
>NZ_VRVD01000231.1:0-6966 GCF_008040015.1 Methylobacterium sp. WL18
TCACGCTCTCTTGATGAGCTTAGATTGCCCGACAGACCGTCGCAGTCGTCGTGGCGCTGCCGCGGAGAAACTGTCCCACAGCGCGTCCCTCCATGCGGTATCAATCGTACCACCACACTATGGGACTAAAAATCAAACCCTCAATCAACAGTTATTCAACCCTGGCATCGCCTATGCGGGTCGGGAAGACTGGGCGCCAGATGTCCAGAGCGTCCTTGATCAGGTCGGCGCGCGGGAAGGGGCGACACTTGAGTTGGGTAGGCTTCAGAAACAGAGTTGAGAAGAATAATTATCTTTGTATAATGATATTATCTGACATTACATCGATGCAATCATTCACTCAAGACTAAAATGTTAATTTAATTTCACAGAAATCCCCTTCCAGATTTTAGTTGCCAGATGCCAGCGCGAAAGACCGCCGTGATTTAGGACGCAAGCAGTTCACTGCTGCTTGCAATACGTCGCCCCGAGGAGGCACCCAGAATGAATTTGCACTTGGTATGCCAGCCAAATTTCAGATATGCGGATCCTAAGAAACCCGCATCTTTGCTACTCGCGATACCTCACGTAAGAATAGGAGCCTACGCAATATTTCTTCTATATTTATAAAAAAGTTTAATAACCAGCATGATCGGCGCTTACGGCTGACTGAGTCAGTGTTGTCATTACTTTGTCGAGAGGTTGAAATTGAAAAAAATGCCCTTGTCGAGGCGAAGTAGCTTGGCTTGGATGGTACTTTGCCAAGCTAGTCTGTTTCTGGCGCAATTCGGAACCTCGCTAGTACTCGCGCGCCTGCTCACTCCCTACGAAACAGGAATCTTCAGCCTTGCGGCGGCCTTCGCGGGGCTGCTGTCGACCATTCGCTCCTGCGGCCTGTCGAGCTACATAGTCCGCGCGGAGCGGGTGGATGCGGCGCTGCTGGCAAGCGTCTTCACCGTGAACCTGATCCTGTCGCTTGCGACCGCGCTGCTGATCCTCGGCCTCAGCGTATCCGGCAGCATGCTGCTCGGGGAGCCCGAGGTCCAGCGTGCGCTGGTGGTGCTATCCGTGGTGCCGCTTCTGGGGGCGCTTGAGTTTAGGCCTTCCGCCATGATCGAGCGGCAGGGGAATTTCCGGGCGGTGGCGCTTGTGAACATGCTGCGCGGCCTTACCACCAACGGCTCCATGCTGGTCCTTGCAATCCTGGGCTTCAGCTATATGAGCCAGGCCTACGGGCAAGTTGTGGGCGCGCTCGCGGCGGTCTTGGCAGCCAACAGCTTTGGGCTCCGGCACGTGTCGTTGCGGCTGGGCTTCACTGGATGGCGAGAGATCCTGACCTACGGCAGCCGGCTCTTCGCCATTGCAGGCGTCGCGGGCATCGCCGGGCGGGTTGGAGACCTCATCATCGGACGCATGCTCGGCCTTAGCGCCTTCGGTCTGTTTTCGCGTGCTGCCAGCCTGAACGCGCTGATGTGGGATCACATGCACACTGTGATCACCCGGGTCGTGTTCGTCGATCTGGCCAATCTTGAAAGGCAGGGTCGGTCCCTGCGCACGAGCTACCTCGCGACCCTGCGCATGATCACCGCGCTGCTCTGGCCGGCCTTCGCGGGCGCGGCGGTCCTGGCCGGGCCGATCGTGCGGCTCCTGCTGGGACCGGCCTGGGCCGGCGCCGCCTTGCCGTTCAGCCTCCTATCCATCGCAGCGATCATCCTAAGTTCGCTCACCATGACCTGGGAGGTGTTCCTGATCCGCGACCAGACGGCGCTTCAGGCCCGGTTCGAGTTCATCCGCAATGGCGCCGGGCTGGTGATGGTCGCGGTCGGCAGCCTGTTCGGCCTCGGGGGCGTCGGGATGGCACGGATCAGCGAGGCCCTGCTCGCCGTGGGCCTCTACCGGCCGCATCTCGAACGGATGACCGATACGTTCGGGCGCGACTACGTCCCGATCTACCTGCACGCGCTAGGCCTGACTTTGGTGGCGATCGTGCCTGCGCTCGCTGTCATGTCGGTCTGGGGCTGGTCCGCCGAAACGCCGTTGCCAAGCCTCGCGGTCGCGATCGCACTCGGGATCGCCAGCTGGGCGTATGGACTTTGGTATCTGCGCCATCCCCTGGTCCACGAGGCGCGCCTGACCCTGTCCAGCTTGCGGTTTAAGCGTCGATCGGCGTCTGCAGCCATTATCGCAGGTCCGAAGCGCACGCTTAGACACTGAAATGACCATACATGCTTAGGGGGATCACCCTCGATCCTTCCGCTCCAGGAATCGGATCCCGGCCCCACCGCCGTTCTCGGGGATAAACTCCAGGCCGGCCTCTTCAAGAGCCTGCCGCAAGACGGTTAGCGTCGCAGGTCGCGGAGTGCCGCTCTCACCCTCGAACTGACGCACCGTGGCGACGCCTACGGAGGCGGCCTTAGCCAGGTCCGCCTGGGTCCACGAAAGCAAGCCACGAGCGGCGCGACACTGAGCAGGCGAGATCATTCACCCACTATGGTCAAATCGATGAAAAACGACAAGACCGACGAAATGAGATTAATCATCGTTATGAATCCTTTATGGTCAGATACATCGAAAAAAAGACAGATCACCAAACGCCCTACCGCACCGTATCCTGGAACACCCTCTCCCACTGCCGGCAGGGAAGCAGCCGGGCTATCGCCTCCGGCCTGCTCTCCGCCAAGGCCCGCCTCGACATGACGGTGTGCACGACACGCCGCCATCTATTCGCCGCCGGCAAGTTCGATCGCGGCGCAACCATGTCAACTGTCGCTGTCCACGCTCATCGGAAACAGTTCGGCGGCACCTGGGCGGAGGCAATGTCAGTATGCCTCACCGCCGCCTGGCGCGCCGCTAAGCTCGCACGCCACATGGCCGCACATTAAACTCAGCGCCAACTCGCGTGCTCACCAAGGAGTGTTGACACGGACCCTTCAATGACCAGCCCTTATGGACTTTCTCCAGATCCTGACGCGCTGAACAGCGTCCAGAAGCTCTGGCCCGTCCAACGAGTCGGCGTTTGTAGAAGTCTGAAGGGATCCGAAACCGATGTTGGGGTAATCGTTGGGGCGCCAAACAAGGCGCTCTCAAAAAAATCATTCACATCAACTGGTTAAATGACATGAATGGCGGAGAGGGGGGGATTCGAACCCCCGATGCCCTTGCAGGCATGCCGCATTTCGAGTGCGGTGCATTCAACCGCTCTGCCACCTCTCCGCGAGGTGCCTCAATGAGACGGGCGGTGCGTAGCACGCGGGGTCGGGCTTCACAAGCGGCGGCGTGGGCCGGTCAGACCACGATCGTGATCGCCTGCGCGGCCCGGGTGAGGCCGGTGTAGAGCCAGCGGGCGCGGTGCTCGCGGAAGGCGTAGGATTCGTCGAACAGGGTCACCCGGTCCCATTGCGAGCCCTGCGCCTTGTGGACGGTCAGCGCGTAGCCGTAGGTGAACTCGTCGGTCTCCCGGCGCAGGAACAGCGGGATCTCCTCGTCGCTCCCGGTGATCATCGCGCGCAGCACCTTGATGTCGGTAGCGCGGCGGCGCAGCGCCGGGTCGTCCTCGGGGACGACGTCGAGGCGGATCAGGTCCGGGCGCGGCGGCGCGCGCAGGGCCTGCACCGTCCAGGTCGAGCCGTTGAGCAGGCCCTTCACCCGGTCGTTGCGGAGACACACCAGCTTCTCGCCCACCGCCGGCATCGGGTCGGTGTGGCCGGCGAGTTCGCGGAGCCGGTTGTTGTAGAGGCGGCGGGTCTTGTTGAGGCCGACCAGGACCTGGTCGCATTCCAGCACCTCGGCCGGGTCCAGCGTGCGCCGGGAGACGATCCGGCTCTGCCCGTAGGTGCCGAGTTCCAGCCGTCCGCCCTCGCGCACGGTCATGGCCATGCGCACGATCGGGTCGTCCTTGGCCTGCCGGTGCACCTCGGTGAGCATCACGTCGGGCTCGGCCTCCGTGAAGAAGCCGCCGCCGCGCACGGGGGGCAGCTGCGCGGGGTCGCCCAGCACCAGGACCGGCCGGTCGAAGGACAGCAGGTCGTTGCCGAGGTCGGAATCGACCATCGAGCACTCGTCGATGATGATCAGGTCGGCCTTCGCGGCCGGGCCCGAGCGGTTCAGCGTGAAGGTCGGGCCGCCCTCCTCCGCCTCCTTGGTGCGGTAGATCAGCGAGTGGATCGTGGCGGCGTCGTAGCAGCCCTTCTGGCGCATCACCGAGGCCGCCTTGCCGGTGAAGGCGCCGTACACCACGGTGCCGTCGACATCCTCGGCGATCCGGCGGGCCAGCGTGGTCTTGCCGGTGCCGGCATAGCCGAACAGCCGGAACACCTGGCTTCCGCCCGCCTTCCGCCAGGCGGCGATGGCCTTCAGCGCCGCATCCTGCTGGGGCGCGAAAGCCGACGGCAGCCCGGCGCTCAACGGAACGCCCTCATGGCCAGCGCACGGTGGGCGGCAGGGACGACAGGATCGAGGCGACGTTGCCGCCGGTCTTCAGCCCGAAGATCGTGCCCCGGTCGTAGAGCAGGTTGAACTCGACGTAGCGCCCGCGCCGGACCTGCTGCTCCTCGCGGTCGGCCTCGGTCCAGGCGGTGCGGACGTTGTCGCGGACGATTTTCGGATAGGCCTCCAGGAAGGCGCGGCCGACGTCCCGGGTGAAAGCCAGATCCGCCTGCGGATCTCCGGTCCAGCGATAATCATAAAAGATGCCGCCGATGCCGCGGGGCTCGTTGCGGTGCTTGAGATGGAAGTATTCGTCGCACCACGCCTTGTAGGCCGCATGGTCGACGCCGTGGGCCGCGCAGGCGCGCTCCAGGCAGGCGTGGAAGTGCCGGCTGTCCGGATCATCCTGGCTGCGCCGCCGCACCAGGACCGGCGTGAGGTCGGCGCCGCCGCCAAACCACGCCTTCGTGGTCACCACGAAGCGGGTGTTCATGTGCACCGTCGGCACATGCGGGTTCCACGGATGCGCGATCAGCGAGATGCCGGTGGCGAAGAAGCGCGGATCCTCGGCGGCGCCAGGCATCTGGGCGCGGAATTCCGGGGCGAACTCGCCGTGGACCGTGGAGATGTGCACCCCGGCCTTCTCGAACACCCGGCCCTTGAGCATCGCCATGACGCCGCCGCCGCCGGGCCGGCCGGTATGGTCGGTGCGGCTCCAGGGGGTCTTCTCGAAGGTGCCCGGTGCCGTCGGCGCGTCCGGATGGAACGGTCCCTCGGCCTCGGCCTCAAGGGTCTCGAAGGCCGCCAGGATGTGGTCGCGCAGGGTCGCGAACCAGGCCGCGGCCTCGGATTTCATGGCCGTCACGTCGGCCTCGGACAGGGGGGCAGTCAGGGCTGCGCGGGCGGCGTCCGGCATGGTCATGCGATAGGCTTTCCCACTGTGCCGATGGGGCGTCAATCGGCGGGCGTCAATTCGCCGGACCGGAACCGGCGTCAGCGCGGGGCGCCCTCGCCCACGGGCTTGAGCAGGCCGGTGGCGCTCGCCACCAGCTCGCCCTGCGCGTCGCGGATCTCGGCCTCGCAGAAGGTCACCGAGCGTCCGGCCCGGGTGACGCGCCCCTCCGCGATCAGGGTTCCGCGCCCCGGTGCGAGGAACCGCGTCTGCATGTCCAGGGTCACCACGGGCCGCCCGGCCTTCAGGCGGGCGGCGGTGCCGAGGGCGACATCGAGGAGCGTGCAGATCACGCCGCCGTGGGCGATGCCGAGGTTGTTGGCGTGCTCGGGCCGCAGGACGAGGCGCAGCCGGGTGCGGCCCTCCCGCACGTCCAGGGCCTCGATCCCGCAATGATCCACGAAGGGAATGTGGGCGCCGAAGACCGTGCCCTGCTCCGATGGTTGATCCACGCCGCTATCCCCAGATCTGCTTCCGCCGACATCGTCATCGGGCCGACGGTCTACAATCCCGTGACCCGCGCACGCCCCGGATCCCGCCGCGTGCGACGTGTTTCGGGTTTGTTGCGAGACCGGGCAACGTTTTTCTCAGACCACGCCGCAGGATCGGCGCGTCCCGAAGGCGTAACGCCCGCGGACCACAAGGACCGGATCTCGTTCAAGTGCGGTTCGCCGCCATCGCGTTGCTCGGGCGACGATTTCAGCTGCACCGACGGCTTGAGTAATATGCGTGTTCATGGCCGACGCATTATGTAAGGAAACTCTCGACGACGACTTGATTTTGTTGCACAGACGATAGAACCGTGCCCCACCGTCGGATAGAGGGAGACATCGATGGACGACATCGCCACAGATCAGCAGCAGACCTTTATCGAGCAGGCGTCGGACATCGTGTCCGCGTATGTCTCGAATAATTCCGTCCCGATCAGCGAATTGCCCGCACTCCTGGCCGGCGTTCACGCGGCTCTGGCGAAGCTCTCCGCTCCGGCGGCGGCCGTCACCGAGACGGCCGACAAGCCGACGCCGGCCCAGATCCGCAAGTCGGTGACCCCGGACGCGCTGATCTCGTTCATCGACGGCAAGCCCTACAAGACGCTGAAGCGGCACCTGTCGCGCAACGGCCTGACCATCGAGCAGTATCGCGAGCGCTTCGGCCTGCCGCGGGACTACCCCTCGACGGCCGCCAGCTACTCGGCCCAGCGGTCCGAACTCGCCCGCAGCCTCGGCCTCGGCCAGCAGCGCCGCAAGTCCGCGGCGCCGGTGCAGGAGCCCGAGGAGGAGCCGGCCGAGAAGCCGAAGAAGGCGAGCCGTCCGCGCAAGGCCAAGGAAACCGCCTGATCCTGCACGTCGCCTGATCCTGCAAGCCGCCCGGTCTCGGGCGGCCTCGATCACGGAACCTCGATCCGACTGATGATTCGGGCGGCGCACACCCCGTGCGCCGCCCGAATCATGTCTGCGTTCCGGGGATCGCCCCGTCGCGACCGGTCAGGCGAAGTCGGCGAGATCGTCGGCCACGTCCCCCGCGGCGCGCTCCGTCTCGGCTTTCTCGGCCTCGCTCTTCTCGGGCTTGTCGGCCTCGGGCTGACGGCCGGGCGCGGTCGACCGCCCGCC
>NZ_VRVD01000232.1:0-6965 GCF_008040015.1 Methylobacterium sp. WL18
GCCCCGGCACCGCGGCCCCAGCCGACGCGGTCGACCCCGCCCTGCTGCGCAGGGCGATCCGGACCGAGCGCAAGCTGACGCTGCGCTACCGCGACGGGACGGGCGCAGCCTCGGAGCGGGTGGTGTGGCCGTTCGCCCTCGCATTCTTCGACGCCGTCCGGATCCAGGTGGGCTGGTGCGAGCTGCGCCAGGGCTTCCGGCACTTCCGCACCGACCGGATCGCCGAAGCCGAACTGAGCGACGCGCGCTATCCGCGCCGCCGGCAGGCCCTGCTCAAGGACTGGCGACGCAACGAGGGGATCACCGCTTCCGCCGATTGATGCTGCCGGAAACTGGCAGGGGCGCCGGATATCGAGGTCGCGCATCCACGGACAGGAGCGACCGATGGCCGAACCCAGCAACATCCTTCTCTACGTCACCGACCCGAAGGCCAGCGCACGCCTCTATGCGACCCTCCTGGACCGAGAACCGGTCGAGGCGAGCCCGACCTTCGTGCTGTTCGCCCTGCCCTCGGGCCTGGCGCTGAGCCTGTGGGCGCGAAGTGGAGTGGTGCCGGCCCCCACGCAAGCGGGCGGCGGAGGCGAGATCGGCTTCCGAGTGCACGGAGCCGCGCGCGTGGACGCGCTCCACGACGCCTGGCGGGCGAAGGGCGCCGAGATCGTCCTGGCACCGACGGATCTCGATTTCGGCCGCAGCTTCGTCGCCGTCGATCCGGACGGGCATCGCCTGCGGGTCTATGCG
Source organism: Methylobacterium sp. WL18 (assembly GCF_008040015.1). Taxonomy (NCBI): domain Bacteria; kingdom Pseudomonadati; phylum Pseudomonadota; class Alphaproteobacteria; order Hyphomicrobiales; family Methylobacteriaceae; genus Methylobacterium; species Methylobacterium sp. WL18. Next base: position 742 of record NZ_VRVD01000232.1, read on the forward strand.
CGAACCGAGGATCAATGAGCGACCTTCGCCGGGGGTGCCGGGCTGAGCCCTGCTATCGGGCTCAGCCCCGATACCTCGCCGAAGGGCTGAGCCCTTTGGAAACCCGGGATTTTCAGGTCACCACGCTCGGCTCGGCCCGGCCAGTGCGGGGCTCGATCTCCGCGACGGCGCGGGCCGCCGCCACGACCGGGGCCAGTACCTCCGAGACGGGCAGATCGAGCCGGGTCGGATCGGCCTCGTAGCGCTCCAGATAGACCCGGAGCGTCGCCCCGGCGGTGCCGGTGCCCGAGAGGCGGAAGACCACGCGGGCATCCTCGGCGAAGCCGATGCGGATACCCTGGTGCTCGGTGAGCGAGCCATCGACGGGATCGCGGTAGGCGAACTCGTCGGCCGTCGAGACCGTGAGGTCGCCGAGCCGCGTGCCCGGCAGCCCGGCGAGCTTTTCCCGGAGCGCATCCATCAGGCCGTTGGCGGCGTCGGAATCCACCTCCTCGTAGTCGTGGCGGGCGTAGTAGTCGCGGCCGTGGGTGCGCCAATGCGCCCGCACGAGCGCGTCGGCGCGCTCGCCGGTGGCGGCCAGGATGTTGAGCCATAGCAGCACCGCCCAGAGCCCGTCCTTCTCGCGCACGTGGTTCGAGCCGGTGCCGGCGCTCTCCTCGCCGCACAGGGTGATCAACCCGGCATCGAGCAGGTTGCCGAAGAACTTCCAGCCGGTAGGCGTCTCGTAGGCCTGGATGCCCAGAGCCGCTGCGACCCGGTCGGCGGCGCGGCTCGTGGGCATCGAGCGGGCGATGCCAGCGAGCCCGCCCGCGTAGCCCGGCGCCCGGTGGGCGTGGGCGGCGAGCAGCGCAAGGCTGTCGCTCGGCGTCACGAACAGGCCCGGGGCCACGATCATGTTGCGGTCGCCGTCGCCGTCGGACGCCGCGCCGAAATCGGGGGCGTCCGGCCCCTGCATCAGGTCGAACAGGTCGTAGCAATGGACCGGGTTCGGATCCGGGTGGTGGCCGCCGAAATCTTCTTTCGGAATGGCGTTGACGACAGTCCCCTGAGGCGCGCCGAGCATGCCTTCGAGGATGGCGACCGCGTAGGGTCCGGTCACCGCGCTCATCGCGTCGAAGCGCATGCGGAAGCCCGAGGCGAACAGGCGCGACACGGCGTCGAAGTCGATCAGCGTGCGCATCAATTCGGCGTAGTCGGCCACCGGGTCGATGACCGCAACCGTCATGGCGCCGAGCCGGGTCTCGCCCAGGGTGTCGAGGTCGAGATCCGGCGCCTCGACCAGGCTGTAGCGGGTGAGCGCCTTGGCCCGCTCGAAGATCGCGTTGGTGACGGTCTCGGGCGCAGGACCACCGTTGGCGGCGTTGAACTTGATGCCGAAATCGCCGTCCGGCCCGCCCGGGTTGTGGCTCGCCGACAGGATGATGCCGCCGATCGCCTGGCTCTTGCGGATCACGCAGGAGGCGGCCGGGGTCGAGAGCAGGCCGCCGCGCCCGACCAGCACCCGGCCGAAGCCGTTGCCGGCGGCGAGCCGGAGGGTCTTCTGCACCACCTCCCGGTTGAGGAAGCGCCCGTCGCCGCCGAGCACCAGGGTGGCGCCCGCCTTGTCGGGCAGGGTGTCGAAGATCGCCTGGACGAAGTTCTCGACGTAGTTCGGCTGCCGGAACACCGGCACCTTCTTGCGCAGGCCGGAAGTGCCCGGCTTCTGATCGGGGAAGGGCGTGGTGTCGACGGTCGTCGGAGTCGTCATGGGCGGGCGTCTCCCGGGATCTCCCGCCTCAATGCCCGCCCGGGGCCCCCGCGTCACCCGTGCGGCGCACAATCGCGGCGGCTTTGTCACAGCGGTTTGAACCGATCGGGCGACGAAACCGGCTCTTCGTGTGTCGGTTGGCTTCACCAGCGGTTGCGCCCGCTCGGTCACGCCGGTTGTATCGCCCGATCCGCCAGATAAGGCGGCCGGGAGGATACATGTCGGACGGACCATCGCAGACGCGCCAGGACAGGACACGACCGGAGACCGGATTGCCGCGGCGACAGATGTTCGGAGCGCTCGCGGCAGCCGGCCTCGCCGCCACCCTGCCCCCCTCCACCGCGACCGCCGCGCCGTCAGCGCGGCTGCAGACGGAGGAATTCCGCCTGCCGTGGAGCGAGCCGGGCATCGACATCTACGTGCGCAACAAGCACCCGGCCGGCACGGACCGGTTCCCGGGCGACCGGATCCTGCTGTTCGTGCACGGCTCCACCTACCCGGCCTCCACGGCCTTCGACCTGCCGCTCGGCGGAATCTCGGCGATGGACTACTTCGCCGGCCAGGGCTTCGACGTCTACCTCGTGGACCTGCCGGGCTACGGGCAATCCGGGCGCCCGGCGCCGATGAGCGCCCCGGCCGCCGACAACCCGCCGTTCATGCGCACGCCGGACGCGGCCAAGGTGGTGGGACAGGTCGTTGACTTCATCCTGAAGCGGCGCAGCGTCGAGAAGATCGACCTGATGGGCTGGTCCTGGGGAACCTCGACCATGGGGCTCTACACCAGCACCCACAACGACCGGGTCAACCGGCTCGTCCTCTACGCGCCGCAATGGCTGGCGCGCACGCCGGCCCTGATGGGCGGGGGAAGCGGGCCGCTCGGTGCCTATCGCAGCGTCAGCCGAGACAGCGCCAGGGCGCGCTGGCTCACCGGCGTGCCCGAGGACAAGCAGGCCGACCTGATCCCACCGGGCTGGTTCGACCAATGGGCCGACGCGACCTTCGCCAGCGACCCGGTCGGCGCCCGGCAATCGCCGCCGGTGCTGCGCGCGCCGAACGGCACCGTGGCCGACAAGGACGCGTACTGGGCTGCGGGCAAGCCTCTCTACGATCCGGGCGACATCCGCGTGCCCGTCCTGCTCATCCACGCTGAGTGGGACGCGGACCTGCCGAGCTACCAGGCGCAGGAATACTTCACCAAGCTCACGCACGCCCCCTACAAGCGTTTCATCGAACTCGGGGAGGGCACGCATACGGTGATGATGGAGAAAAACCGCATGCAGTTCCTCCACGCGGTCGCGGCCTTCCTCACGGAGGCGGACCCGCAGGCGTTGAACTAAGAATGGTTCAGGCTCTCTGCCTCCGCATTCCTGCGAGGGCCTTTCCCGCATGTCTCAGGCCAAAAATCTCGGAAAATACCTTGAGTCGGCCAAAACCAACCCTAGATATAGATCTCCAAGGCGGAGATGGAAAAAATGGCTGACGATCTTACGAAGCGCGAACCTCAAGACAAGTTTAAAATTAACATTCACGAAGAGTATGAGTTGAATTGGTGGTCACACCGATTCGGCGTAAGCAAACAGAAAATCAAAGATGCTGTCGCAGCAGTTGGCGTCCAGACTAAAGATGTAGCTAAGCATTTAGGCAAGACTTGGCCATAAAGCGATCCGCCCACAAACGTGGGCGGATCGTGATAGAAGGAAAGTGCTACTCCGCGGCCTGACGCGCCGCGTAGCCCAGCCGCTCGTTCAGCGCGCGGATCAGCTTGACCGCGGCCTCGGCGATCACCGTACCGGGCGGGAAGATCGCCGAGGCGCCGGCCGCCACCAGGGCGTCGTAGTCGCCCGGCGGGATCACGCCGCCGATGGCGATCATCACGTCGTCGCGGCCCTGCTCGGTGAGCGCCGCCTTCAGCTCCGGCACCAGGGTGAGGTGCCCGGCCGCCAGGGAGGAGACGCCGACGATGTGCACGTCGTTCTCCACCGCCTGCCGGGCGGCCTCGTCCGGGGTGGCGAAGAGCGGTCCGATATCCACGTCGAAGCCGAGATCGGCGAACGCCGAGGCGATGACCTTCTGGCCACGGTCGTGCCCGTCCTGGCCCATCTTGGCGACCAGGATGCGCGGCCGGCGGCCGTCATTCTCCTCGAACGCCTCGACCAGCGCCCGGACTTCCTCGACCACTGGCGACATGCCCCCCACCTCGCGCTTGTAGACGCCGGAGATCGAGCGGATCTCGGCGCGGTGCCGGCCCCAGGCCTTCTCCAGGGCCTCGGAAATCTCACCCACGGTGGCCTTGGCGCGGGCCGCGTCCACGGCCAGAGCCAGCAGGTTCTCGTTCGTGTCGGCGGCGTTGGTGAGCGCCTCGAGCCGGGCCGTGACCGCCGCCTCGTCGCGCTCGGAGCGCAGCCGCTTGAGCTTGTCGATCTGGAGGCGGCGGACATTGCCGTTGTCGACCCGCAGGAGGTCGATGGCCATGTCGTCGTCGGACTTGAACTTGTTGATGCCCACGATGGTCTGGCGGCCGGAATCGATCCGTGCCTGGGCGCGCGCGGCGGCCTCCTCGATCCGCAGCTTGGGGATGCCGGCCTCGATCGCCTTGGCCATGCCGCCGAGCTGGTCGACCTCGCGGATATGCTCCCAGGCCCGGGCCACGATGTCGGCGGTCAGCTTCTCCACGTAGTAGGAGCCGCCCCACGGATCGGCGATCCGGGTGGTGCCGCTCTCCTGCTGCAGGAACAGCTGGGTGTTGCGGGCGATCCGGGCGGAGAAGTCGGTGGGGAGCGCCAGCGCCTCGTCCAGAGCGTTGGTGTGCAGCGATTGCGTGCCACCCTGCGTCGCCGCCATCGCCTCGATGTTGGTGCGGGTGACGTTGTTGAACACGTCCTGGGCGGTGAGCGACCACCCGGAGGTCTGCGAGTGCGTGCGCAGCGCCAGCGACTTCTCGGACTTCGGATCGAATCCCTTGACCAGCTTCGCCCAGATCAGGCGCGCGGCCCGCATCTTGGCGATCTCCATGAAGAAGTTGGTCGAGATCGCCCAGAAGAACGACAGGCGCGGGGCGAACTGGTCGATGGTCAGCCCGGCGGCCAGCCCGGCCTTGATGTACTCGACACCGTCGGCCAGCGTGTAGGCGAGTTCCAGGTCGTTCGTCGCCCCGGCCTCCTGCATGTGGTAGCCGGAGATCGAGATCGAGTTGAACTTCGGCATGTTTTTGGAGGTATAGGCAAAGATATCGGAGATGATCCGCATCGATCCCTTGGGGGGATAAATGTAAGTGTTGCGGACCATGAATTCTTTTAGGATGTCGTTCTGGATGGTGCCCGCGAGCTTTTGCGGCGGCACGCCCTGTTCTTCCGCGGCGACGATGTAGAGGGCGAGGATCGGCAGCACCGCACCGTTCATCGTCATCGACACGGTCATCTCGTCGAGCGGGATGCCGGAGAACAGCGTCCGCATGTCGTAGATCGAGTCGATCGCCACCCCGGCCATGCCGACATCGCCCGAGACCCGGGGGTGGTCGGAATCGTACCCGCGGTGGGTGGCGAGATCGAAGGCCACCGACAGGCCCTTCTGCCCGGCCGCCAGGTTGCGCCGGTAGAAGGCGTTCGAATCCTCGGCTGTGGAGAAGCCGGCATATTGCCGGATCGTCCAGGGCTGGGTGACGTACATGGTCGGGTAGGGGCCGCGCAGGAACGGCGCGATGCCGGGATAGGTGTCGAGGAACTCCAGGCCCTCCCGGTCCTCCGGCCCGTACCGGCCCTTCACCGGAATGCCCTCCGGGGTCATCCACGGCTCGGGCAGAGCCGGCGACGCCACCGCAAGCGGCTCGCCGGCCCAAGACATCTCGGCGAAGTTCGGAATGCGGGTGGTCATTGGGGGTGACTCGTTGTGGCGTTTGTCACCCCATTATAGACGCCCCCGGAAACCGGGCTACTCCCCTCCAGGTCTAGACGTCCGCCGGCCGCGCAGGATGTAGATCGCCGCGCCGGCCAGCATCAGCGCCATGCCGTACCAGGTCAGCGCGTAGACCAGATGGCTGTTCGGGAACGCGATCACCGTGAGCCCGCCCACCGGTAGGCCGCCGGAATTGGGTGCCGCGTCGGCGTCGACGAAGTAGGGGGCGACGTCGGTGAGGCCCCGTGCCGCCGCGATGGCGGCCACGTCGCGCGAGTACCAGCGCCCATCCTTCGGGTCGTTCGACCGCAGGAACGCGCCGCCGGGCTCGGTCAGCCGCAGGAGCCCGGCAACCCGCACCTCCCCCGCCACCTGACCGGCCAGCCGGGTGGCAGGATCCCGGTTCGCCCCCGGCACGAAGCCGCGGTTGACCAGCACGACGGTGCCGTCTTGCCGGCGCAGCGGCGTCAGCACCCAGAAGCCGCCGCCTCGCTCGGTGACGGCCTGGACCAGGGTCTCGCGGTCATGGAGGAAGGTGCCCGACAGCCAGATATGCCGGTAGGCGTCGTCGGGGCCGACCCGCGGC
>NZ_VRVD01000233.1:0-6962 GCF_008040015.1 Methylobacterium sp. WL18
GCGCGGGGCGGTCCGGTCCGGAGCGCTCATCGGCCGTATCCGGGGATGCGCAGGGCACGCTCCCAGCGGTGCATGATCCACACGAGCACTCCGACGAGGACCGCGTAGGTGGCGAGCAGCACCAGCATCATCTCCAGGACGTTCTGCGACTCGGACCAGATCTGCTTGACCGCGTAGAGCGTCTCGGGGACCGCGATGGCGTAGGCGAGCGTCGTGGTCTTCAGGAGGTTGATCAGGTTGTTGTTCAGCGCCGGCAGGCAGACCCGGAGCGCGAGCGGCAGGACCACGTGGCGGTAGGCCTTCAACCGGGTGTAGCCCAGCGCCTCGGCGGCCTCGACGGTGGTCTTGGGCACCGCCTCGATGCCGGAGCGGAAGATCTCGACGTTGAACGCGCCGGCGAACAGCGAGAGCGAGACGATCGCCCATTGCACGTTGTCGAGGATGGGGACGCGCAGGCCGTCCGCCGAGCGGACGTCCGGCAGGAGCGTGCCGAGGCCGAAGTAGAAGAAGAAGATCTGCACCAGGGGCGGCGTGTTGCGGAACGCCACGACGAAGCCGTTGACCAGCCCCCGCAGCAGGCGCGAGGGCCCGCTCTGCAGCAGCGCCCCGACCGCGCCGATCACCAGGCTGGCCAGGATCGTGCTGATCCCGAGCAGCAGCGTCATCCGCAGCCCGGCGACGTAGCGGTTCCAGTCATACGGGTCGTAGAAGACCGTAAAATTGAAGCCCGTGGTCTCGTAGAGACCCTGGAACCAGGCCTGGATCGCCTCGATCATCGCGGCCGATCACCGAGGCTCGCTGCACGGGCGCGCATCAGTTGGTCGCGTTCTTGTACTTCTCGTGCATCGCCTTCGAGTAGGCGGTGGGCTCGATGCCCCACTTCCGCTCGCCGGCGACGACGAAGCCGGTCTTCATCCAGTCCTTGGTCGCGTCCTCGACCATCGTCTGGAGCGTGGTGTTGCCCAGCGCCACCGCCATCATCCACGGCGCGTCGAGGATGCCCTTGAGCGGCAGGGCGTAGCCGGCCTTCCAGTCGTCGTCGAGCAGCTTACCCTGCAGCATGCTCTGGTCGTAGACGTAGCCCAGGCAGTTGCCCTGCTTGAGCGCGAAGAGCGGCTTCTCGGAGCCGTCGAAGGCGACGATCTCCGCCCCGTAGGTGCGGGCGACGTCCTTGTTGTACCACGCCCCCGAGGTGGCGCAGAGCGGCTTGCCCTTCAGCTGCGCCCAGTCGGTGATGCCGGAGGTCTTGGGCAGCAGCACGTTGACGAAGTCGGAATAGTATTGCGGGTCGATCCCCTGCACGACGCGGCGGCGCTCCGGCTTGTCCGACAGCGTGGCGATCAGGAGATCGACCTTGCCCTGCTGGAGGAACTCGATCCGGTTGGCCGAGACCACCGGCACCAGCTCCAGCTTCACCCCGAGCCGCTTGGCGAGGTCGGCGGCGAGGTCGGGCTCCAGCCCGATGATCGCGCCGCTCGGATCGCGGAACCCGAAGGGTTTGTAATCCGCCTTCACGCCGACGATCAGCGTCCCGCGCGCCTTGATGGCGTCGACGCCGTCCGCGGCCGAGGCCCGGCCGGGCCATGCCAGCGCCGGGATCGCCGCGAGGGCGGCCAGCGCGGCTTGCGTCAGGAGGCGTCGGGACATGGGGCGCATCGGGTCGGTCCTGCTCGGGCGAACGGATCTTGGCACGGTTTCTAGCAATCCACGAGCCATCGGCCTTCGGATCAACCGAAGCGTGCGATGGCGAACGGCGTGAGGTCGGGTCCCCCAACTCCCCCGGACAGGTCCGCGGCCACCGCCTCGCCGATGCCCGCCGAATGCTTGAAGCCGTGCCCCGAGCAGGCCGAGACGACGTGCACCCGGTCCATCCCGGGATGCCGGTCGATGATGAAGCCGCGGTCGGGGGTCACCGTGTAGACGCAGGCCGCGGCCCGGACGACCTCCGGGGTGGCGCCGGCCAGCCGGCCCGCGACGCGCAGGCGGTACATCGCGTCGGATTCCGACGGATCGACGCGCCGTTCGACGGCGTCGGCCGTGGTGGCGGTGCTGTACTGCTCGGTCGCGACCTTGATGGCGCGCTCCCCCGCCAGGGGCGGGAAGCCGTAGAGGTAATCCGTGTCGGTGGTCCCGTACATCCAGATGAACACGGGCGCGCGTGGCCCATACACGGCTTCGTCCGCCAGGGCGTACCAGTGCAGGAGCTGGCGCCGGACCGTCAGCAGCGTGTCGAACGGGGCGCCGAGCAGCGGGGCGGTCCAGGCGCCGGCCGCGACCACGGCGCGATCGGCCAGGATCACGCCGTCGGCGGTCTCGATCCGGATGCCGGCCGCGTCCTGATCCAGCGCCAGGACTTCGCAGCCGGTCCGGATCTCGGCCCCCAGGGCGGTCGCGCGGGTGAGCTGCGCCGCGATGCAGCGCTCCGGGAAGACGTAGCCGCCGCCGGGTTCGTAATAGGCCTTCTCGTCGCCCGCGAGGTTCAGGAATTGCGGGAAGCGGCGGGCGACCGCGGCCCCGTCGAGCACCTCGTGCGGGATCCCGGCCCCCTGCGCGGCGGCGATCGAGCGGCCGACGAAGTCCGGCTTGCCGTGATGGGACGAGACCCCGCGGCCGGGCGCCATGACGAGGGCGCCGCAGGCGTTCAGCAGCGTCTCGCCGGTGGCCGCCTCCAGCTCCCGCCAGATGCGATGCGAGGCGGTGACGAAGGGCACGTAGTCGCGCCCTTCCCCGACAGCCTGGCGGGTGATCCGCGTCTCGCCGTGGCTCGACCCGAGGGCGTGCGGCGGCGCGTAGCGGTCGAGCCCGACCACCGCGGCCCCGCGCTTGGCCAGTTGGTAGAGGATCGCGCTCCCCATCGCGCCGAGCCCCAGGACCGCGACGTCGAACCGGCGCGTCATCGGGCCTGCCCCTGCGTGGGGGTGTGGTCGCAACGGGTCTGTCCGTGACGACACGGGCGCGGAGCTGCGAGGCCGGGCATGCGATCGGGATCTCGGTCGAACGGGAAGTCGACCGCGAGCATGACGCGCTCGGGCGGTTGCGCTTGACCGGGAGAGACGCTTTCTTGCACGGATGAGCCAAACCAGCGACGCGATGCCGGATCCGGACGGCCCGGCCCCGGGGGATCGGCCGCAGGAGATCGGCTTCCTGCTGGTCCCGGGCTTCGGGTTGCTGTCGTTCGCCTCGGCCTGCGAGCCCTTCCGGGCGGCCAACACCCTCGCCGGCCGGGTCCTCTACCGGCTGCGCTACTTCGGCGAGGCCGGAGGCCGGGTCGCCTCGTCCTCTGGGGCGGAGGTCCCGACCGAGGACCTGCCGCGCGAGCGCGGGCGCCTGGACACGGTCTTCGTCTGCGCGGGCGGCGACCCGACCGACTGGGACAGGCCGGCGATCCATGCCGGGTTGCGGCGCATGGCCCGGTTCGGCGTCCGGATCGGCGGCATATCGGGCGGCCCCTACCTGATGGCCGCGGCGGGGCTGCTGGCGGACCGCGCCTTCACGATCCACTGGGAGCATGCCGGCGCCACGGTCGAGGCGTTTCCGGACGCGCGCCTCACGCGGGCGCGCTTCGTCGCCGACGCCGACCGCCTGACCTGCGGCGGCGGGGTCGCCCCCCTCGACATGGCGCACGCGCTGATCGCCGAGCGCCTGGGGGCGGCCTTCGCGCGCCGCGTCTCGGACTGGTTCCTGCACATCGCGGTGGGGGCCGCCGACGACCCGCAGCGCGCCTCCGCGGCGGAGCGGTACGGACTCCACCACCCGGCCCTGCTCGCCGTCCTCGAAACGATGGAGAAGACGGTCGAGGCGCCGCTCACCCGCCGGGCCATGGCCCGCCTCGCGGCGGTCAGCGCGCGCCACCTCGACCGGCTCTTCCGCGAGAAGCGCGGCCTGAGCTTCTCGGCCCAGTACCGCGCCATCCGCCTCGCCCACGGCCGGCGCCTGCTGCGCCAGAGCCCCCTCGGGATCGGGGAGATCGCGACCGCCTGCGGCTTCTCGAGCGCCGCCCACTTCTCCCGCAGCTACCGGGCCCAGTTCGGGTGCAGCCCGTCCTCGGACCGGCGCACGGCGCCCGAGCGCGCGGCCTGAGCCCGGGCGGCGCGCCGAGCGCACCGCACACAACGCCGGATCACCGGGCATCCCCCTCTGCGCAAGACAGCGCAGAGGGCGTTTCGTGAGAGGCTTTCAGTTCGCCCGGGCGACCTCGACGAGGTTGTCCGAGAACGACGGGGCGTGGCCCATGTCGGTGAAGGCGCCCGACGAGATGCTGTTGACGGTGCCCTCGTTGAGCTGGCGCCAGTAGCCCAGCGTCGCGACCACGATCCCGGCCCTCACGTCCTCGGTGATGCGCGCCACGCCCTTGAACGCGCCGCGGTCGTTGCCGACCTGCACCCGGTCGCCGTCCCGGATCCCACGCGCGTCGGCGTCGTGCTGGCTGATCATCACGAACTGCTCGCCCTGGCCCTTCTGCTTGTCCTCCATGTTCGCGTAGCAGGAGTTCAGGAAGTAGTGGCTCTTGGGCGAGACGATGTTCAGCGGGAAGCGCTTGGCCAACGCCGGGTCGTTGGTGTGGGATTCCCGCGGGCCGAGGTAGTCCGGCAGCGGGTCGAGCGCCTCGCCGGGCTGGAAGCCCTCGTACATCTGCCGGAACGGCGGGGCGACGAAGTTCGTGGCACCCTCGACCTTGAGCATGCACTTGCCGGTCGGCGTCGGGAAGTTGCCGTCCCGGTGCGGGGCGCGGTCGTCCGGCGTGCCGACCTTCAGCCGGGCGAAGCCGTGCTCGCGCATGTAGGCGAGGTCGATGCCCTCGCAGGCCGGCGACGACCAGTCGACGTAGTGCTCCAGGCACTCGCTGTCCGACCACTTGAAGTTCTCGTCCTCGTAGCCGAGGCGAGCGGCGAGCTGGCGGAAGATCTCGTTGTTCGGGATCGCCTCGCCGGGCGCGTCGGCGCACTTGGTGTTGTAGGTGAGATAAAGGTGACCCCAGGAGAGGATCATGTCCTCCATCTCGGCGCCCATCGTGGCCGGCAGCAGGATGTCGGCGTAGGAGGCGGTGTCGGAGATGAAGTGCTCGGCCGAGACCATGAACAGGTCCTCGCGCATCAGGCCTTCGACGATCTTGTCGGTCTCGGGCGCCTGGGTGACCGGGTTCGAGTTCCAGCACATCATCGACATGATCGGCGGGTCGAGCTGCATCTCGCCGGTCAGCGCGCGCCCGATCTGGAGGTTCGAGACGACGCGGGTGCCCTCCGGGATCAGGTCGGGCCGGCACATCACGTCGAACTTGTAGGGGTGCTCCCAGACGCCGAACTGCGTGACGCCGCCGCCGACATGGCGCCACGCGCCGGTGAGCGCCGGGATGCAGGTGACGGCCCGGATGGTCTGGCCGCCGCCGTAATGCCGCTCCAGCGCCACGCCCATGCGGATGCCCACCGGCTGCTCGGTCGCCATCTCGCGGGCGAGCTTGCGGATGTCCTCGGCCGGGACGCCGGTGATCTCGGCGGCCCATTCCGGCGTGCGGGGGCCGGCGCGCTCCTTCAGCTCCTCGAAGCCGACCGTGTAATTGTCGACGTAATCCTGATCGACGAGGCCCTGCGCGATGATCGAGTTGATCAGCGCCATGGCGAGCGCCCCGTCGGTGCCGGGCTTGGGTGCGATGTGCCAGTCGGCCGCCTTGGCGGTGCGCGACGCGTAGGTGTCGATCACGACGACCTTGGCGCCCTTCTTCTGGGCGTCCTTGACGATGGCCCAGTGGTGCAGGTTCGTGCTGACCGAGTTGCAGGCCCAGATCACGATGTACTTGGAGTGGATGTAGCTGTCCGGGTCGAGTCCCGCGGTCGGGCCGACCGTGAGCAGCCACGCGGTGCACGAGCCCTCGCCGCAGAAGGTGCGCTCGGTCACGGTGGCGCCCATGCGGTTGAAGAACGCGTCGCCGCCGTTCAGCCCGTGCACGAGGCCCTGGTTGCCGAGGTAGCTGTAGGGCGCGATGGCCTCCGGCCCGTATTGGTCGATGATCGCCTTCCAGCGGGTGACGATGGTGTCGAGCGCCTCGTCCCAGGTGATGCGCGCGAACTGCTTCGAACCCTTCGGGCCGACCCGCTTCATCGGATAGAGCAGCCGGTCCGGATGGTAGTGGCGCTTCTCGTAGTCCTTCAGCTTCACGCAGAGGCCGCCGCGGGTCATCGGATGGTCCGGGTTGCCGCGCACGCCGAGCAGTTCCCCGTCCTTAACCTCGAAGATCATCGAGCAGGTGTCCGGGCAATCGTGGGGGCACCCGCCGAAGAAGGTCTGGGTCAGGCTCTCCGCCTCGGCGACGAGCAGGGAGTCGGGCTTGACGATCTCGTTCATGGTTCCTCCACGGCCGAGCGTTTCGCTTTATTGTTCTAGCGAGCCGGCTCAGCGCAGAGGCAGGATGCACTGGAGTGCGAATAATTCCAAATTCTAGTCCCTGGTGAGGGCATCGGCGTGCGTTCGTGGTGCGGACCACGGTGTCGCGGCGCGGGCGTGCGGGGGCGGTCGCGGAACGTCTGCTCCGGGGCGAAAAGCCAGGGACCACTTGCCACCCCTTGCCACCCCTTGCCGACATCGCGATGGGAACCGAGCATCGGACTTCGACCACGCGGCGGCTGCGCCGCGCGGACAACGACGGGGCGGGACCTTCGACCGCTCAACCCCCCCGCCCCTGCACCCTCAATGCAGCGTGTCGTCCACGCAGGTCTCGCCCTCGACGTCGCGGGCCAGCGCCCGGCCGACATGCTCCACCAGCGGGCGCAGGGCGGCGAGGAGGCCGGGGTCGCCGATCTCCTCCGCGGCGCGCCACATCTCGATCGCGTGGTGGCCCAGGCGCACGATCGCCGGGTCCTCGCCCTCGCGCCCGCAGGCCCGGTCCAGGATGTCCGAGATGCTCATGCGTGCAGCCTCCGCTCGGCGGGCGCGGGCGGGTCCGAGCGGCGGTCGGCTCTCGCCGGGCG
>NZ_VRVD01000234.1:0-6962 GCF_008040015.1 Methylobacterium sp. WL18
GAGCACGCGCACGCGATAGCCGGGCAGCGGCCGGCCGAGGGCCCCCGGCACCACCGGCTGGCCGGGGGTGTTGGCCATCAGGGCCGTGGTCTCGGTCTGGCCGTAGCCGTCGCGGATCGTGACGCCCCAGGCGTCCTTCACCCGCTCGATCACCTCGGGGTTCAGCGGCTCGCCGGCGGCGCAGACCTCGCGCAAAGCCAGCGTCCGGCCGGTCAGGTCCTCCTGGATGATCATCCGCCAGACGGTGGGCGGCGCGCAGAGCGTGGTGGCGCCGGTGCGCTCGAGCTGCGCGAGCAGGGCGGAGGCGTTGAACGGGGCCTGGTTGATCACCAGGATGGTCGCGCCGGCATTCCAGGGTGCGAAGAACGACGACCAGGCGTGCTTGGCCCAGCCGGGCGAGGACACGTTGCAATGCACGTCCCCGGGCTGCAGCCCGAGCCAATACATCGTCGAGAGCGCCCCGACCGGATAGGAGCGGTGGCTGTGGCGGACCAGCTTCGGCTTCGCGGTGGTGCCGATCCCCGATCCGATGCGCCACACCATCCCGAAGGCCTACGTCTCGCTGGTGGCCGGCGCCTCGGCCGGCCCCGAGACGGCGCTCGACATCTTCCGCTTCACCAATGCCCGGCTGGCGACGTTCAAGCGCCTGCGCGGTCTCGAGTTCGTCACCGAGCTGCCCAAGACCATCTCGGGCAAGATCCGCCGGGTCCAGCTGCGCCGCCTGGAGCATGACGGCGTCACCGAGGATCCGCACCGGGGCCGGGCCTACACGCAGGCGGATTTTCCCGAGCTGAAGGGCGAGACGGAACGCAAGCTCGACCAGACGGCGGGGTGATGGCGATCGCCGATCCAGGGCGCCTCTTGTCGGATCGGCGACCGCCCCTGGGGCGCGCGCGCGCCTTGCCGCCGTGCTGCGGTGCCCTCAGATTATCGGAACCGGAACGCTGGGGAATCGGGGTCGATGGCTGATACGTCCGCTCCCGGCTCGCTGGATCTTGCCGAGCAGGTCACGCGGGTGCTGCGCGCGATCGAAGAGTCGCAAACATTCGTGGCCGAGCAGAAGAAGCTGATGGCCGAAGCGGCCAAGCTCGAGCGCGACCGCGCTCTCGCCCCGTGGCAGATCGCACTCGCTGGAATGGCAGCCGGTGCTGCCTTCTTCGGGGCGGGTGCTGCCTTCGTGAAGCTGATCGGCCCCTGACGGAACGGTCAAGGTTTCCGCTTTCGCAATCCGATGACGCGCATTCGCGGCGCTTCCCAAGTCCCCCGTCGACGTTGTCCCGCTAGAGCCCGCCGCGGCGGCCGAATCGATAAAATTGCGCGGATCCGCTTCAGCGCCGCGGAGGCTCTGCGGCGCAATCCTGTCCTCAACAACGAGGACGGGTTCGATGGGCGCGGGGCTTCTCAAGACGGTTCGGGTGACGCTCGCCGGCGCGCTGGTGCTGCTCGGGCTCGCGGCCACCGCAGGGGCCCAGACCCTGGCGAGCCTCCCGGTGGAGACCGGCGCGAAGGTGCTCAGCGACGCGCGGCCGATCGCGGCCTGGGTGACGTTCTGCCAGTCCTACGCGGCGGAATGCGCCGTGGATCGCAGCGAGCCGGCGCGCATCACCCTGACACCGGCGGTCTGGGCCACCATCGTCTCGATCAACCGCCGGGTGAACAAGTCGGTCGAGCCGATGACCGACATGGATCATCTCCACGTCGCCGACCGCTGGGACCTGGCCGAGGACGGCATCGGCGACTGCGAGGACTTCCAGCTGCTGAAGCGCCACCTGCTGGCGGAGGCCGGGCTGCCCCGCCGGGCGATGCGCATGACCGTGGTGATCGACGAGAAGGGCGAGGGCCACGCCGTGCTGACCCTGATCACCGACCGCGGCGACCTGATCCTCGACAACAAGACCAGCGTGATCGAGGCCTGGCACAAGACCGGCTACGTGTTCATCAAGCGCGAGAGCCAGGACGCCACCGCGTGGGTCTCGCTCGGCGGCGTCACCTCGCCGGTCACCACCGCCAACCGCTGACCCGGATTTCGAAGGCCAACCGGTCGCAATTGTCCGGCAGGCTCGGCCGTTTGGCGAGGTTCAGGGACGCGGAAGCGGGAAGCGCGTGGCGAAGCGACCGTCCCGCCACGGATGCCGGATGTCCAATGCCGAAGCAGCATCCACCCCGTCATCCCGGGGCGTCGGAGGCGAGCCTGGGATCCGGAGCCGCCGACGGCGCAAGGCCCCGATGTTACGGTGGTTCGGGATCCCGGGCTCCGCTTCGCGGCCCCGGGATGACGGGGTCGTATTCAGGACCCCAAGCCGCAGGCCACGCTCCGTAAGGCGTACGGGACAGTGCGCTGCCGGCCCTCCGGACGAAGACCTGGAAAATCCGGGCCCCGGACCTCGAAACCCAGATTCGAGAGAACCCGTTCAGGCGGCGCGGCTCAGCGACGGCTGCGCCAGGGTGGCCACGAAGGTCTCGACCCGGCCGATGAAGCCTGCCAGGTGCGGGGCGACGCCCCGGAGGCTGGCGAGGTCGCGGACCAGGATGTCGCGCGACAGGGCGCGGTCGCCCTCGGTGGGCGAGCCGGCCAGATAGGCTTCCACGGCATGCTCGGCGATGCCGATGGCACCGGCGCGACCATCCTCGGCGAGCGCTCTGATCACCTGCTGGATGGCGGGCTGCATCGTGAAATCCTTCTCTGGCATGGGGCGATCCCGCGGGGGATGGCTGGGTTCTTGCGAAGCGATCGATCCGCCCGCGAATCTCGCCGCAGGGCACCCCTGTCTCAAGCCGGCAAAGCTCGGTCGAATCAAGGCTTTCCAGAGGGGAGCAGGGCGGCCATTCCGCCAGCGCATGCAGCGGGCCGCAGCAACGCGGATGCAACACCGCCTCGGTCGGGAACCGATCCGGTGGCTCGCGCGTTTGCTACCTCGGTTTTAACTATTGTGCGTCGCACGCCCGCGTGTCACCCTCCCGTCATCATCGGTCGATGGGGCGTGATCCATGCGGCACGCGGATGGTGGGATTCCGGCTCTCGCGTTCCTCGCGCCGCACTGGCGCGGATGGTCCGCCCCGCTGCGCCGAGCCCGGCAGGCCGCGAGCCTCGCCCTGGTGGGCACGATCCTGATGCTCGGGGGCGCCAACACCCGCGCCCATGCCCGCCTGACCCTCCCCGATGGCGCGCCCGCTCCCGAAGCCAGCGGCCCGGTCGGCGCGATCGCGGGCTGGACGGAGTTCTGCCGGCGCATGCCGGAGGAATGCACCCTCGACGTCGCGCAGCCCGCCGCGATCCCGCTCACCGTGGCGGTGTGGCGGACCCTGCGGAGCGTCAACCGCCGGGTCAACGCGCGCATCCGGCCGATCACCGATCAGGCCCATTGGGGCGTGGTCGATCGCTGGGAGTTCCCGGATGACGGCTTCGGCGACTGCGAGGATTACCAGCTGTTGAAGCGCCGGATGCTGGCCGAGCGCGGCCTCTCGCGGCGGGCCCTGTTGATGACCGTCGTGATCGACGAGACCAATGCCGGACACGCAGTGCTGACGGTGCGCACCGACCACGGCGACTTCATCCTCGACAACAAGACCGACGCGATCCGCCCCTGGCGGCGCACCGGCTACAGCTTCATCAAGCGCGCGGGCCAGGACGGCCAGGCCTGGGTCTCGCTGGAGGGCAAGGAGGGCGCCGCCCAGGTGGCGACCGCGGAGCCCTAGCGCCGCTCACGCCCCGACCAGCATCGCCGCCAGATCGAGGGCGACCCGGCCCGACAGCAGGCCCCAGCCGCAGGCGATCACGGTCGCCAGCATCACGAACGGCATCGGGCGGCCCTCGATCTTCCGGCCGCGCACGGTGTTGCGCAGGATGATGAAGGGGGCCGAGAAGGCCAGCATCGGCAGGGCCGCCACCGCGGGCAGGCCGCCCCGCTCCAGCAGGCTGAAGCTCGCCCGCCGCGCCGCGAACAGCTCGAAGGCGCTGGCGATCAGCCCGGACAGCGCGAGGCCGATGCACAACGTCCGGATCGACTCCAGGGCGGCGGGCGTGAGGACCATTATTCGCGCTCCTAAACAGGCTGCGCGGAGTTTAGTCACACGATTTACCGGATGTTAAGCAATCACCCGGGTTAGCGTTAACCTGTACACAGGAGCGGGCCGGTGGAGTCCGGCCCGCGCGCCCTGCCTCAGGCCTCCTCCTCGAGGTCGATGTCGAGGATCGCCATGCGGAAGACGAAGGAATCGTCGCCGTCCTCCTTGTCGTCGGCGATCACACCGATCGACTCCTCGCCGATGAACACCTCGGCGGTATCGCCGGTCTTCATCGCGGTCAGGCGGATGTTGTTGTTGGCGAACTTGCGGCGCAGGTAGTCCTGCAGCTTCGCGGTCTCGGCTTTGGTCACGCTGTCTTGCCTCCCCTGTCGGCGTTGGCGCCCCGGATCGGCGCAGGGCTTGCCACGCAAGCGACGGAGCGGCAAGCGCCACGGCCAAGCGCGGTGGCGGCGGGTCAGATCCCGTCGCCCACGTGGATGAACTGATCGAGGGCGACCAGCTGGTCCATGGCCCGGGCCGGATCGTCGCAGCCGGCGGTGCCGACGACGCGGGCGGGCACACCCACCACCGTGGTGTTGGCCGGGACCGGGCGCAGGACCACGGAGCCGGCCGCGACCCGGGCGCAGGCGCCGACCTCGATGTTGCCCAGGATCTTGGCGCCGGCGCCGATCATCACGCCGCGGCGGATCTTGGGGTGGCGGTCGCCGCGCTGCTTGCCGGTGCCGCCCAGCGTCACCCCGTGGAGGATCGAGACGTCGTCCTCGATCACCGCGGTCGAGCCGACCACGAGGCCGGTGGCATGGTCGAGGAACACGCCCCGGCCGATGCGGGCGGCCGGGTGGATGTCGCACTGGAACACCTCGGAGACCCGGCTCTGCAGGTAGAGCGCGAGGTCGCGCCGCCCCCGGGTCCAGACGTGGTGGGCGAGGCGGTAGGCCTGGAGCGCGTGGAAGCCCTTGAAGTACAGCACCGGTTCCAGGGCCCGCAGGGTCGCGGGATCCCGGTCGATCACGGCGCCGATGTCGGCGCGGAACGCGTCCCCGATGGTCGGATCGGCCGCGATCGCCTCGTGGAACGCGTGCGCGACCAGTTCGGCGGGCAGTGACGGGTGCCCCAGCCGGGCCGCGACCCGGTGGGCGACCGCGCCCTCCAGCGTGGCGTGGTTCAGGACGGTCGCGACGATGAACGAGGCGAGTTGCGGCTCGGTGCGCAGGACGTCCTCGGCCTCCGCGCGCAGCCGCGACCAGACCGGATCGCAGACCGCGAGGTCCCCCGCGTCGCGGCTGAAGGCTGGGCTGAGGGCTGGACTGGCACTCATGAACGGTGGCTCGCGATCGAGGTGTCTGGTGCGCGCTTCGCTGCTGCGGATCCGGCTTCATGGCCTGGTGCGGCCGGGCGCTGCAGCGAAGCTCCGGCACGGCGGCCGGCGAGGCGAACGCCCCCGCCGTTGCGGGTCATCCTAGCACATCGTCCTACAGGGGAAGCCATGCGCGGGGCGCTTGGTCTGGGGCATCGTGCGTTCCGGCAACCCGGCCGCCCGTGACGGCGGCTCCGCCATAGCGTGGTGCGCCGCAGCGCAGCGATCAAGGGTGGCGGGGCTGCGAGGGAGGCCGCGCCTTTGTCGCTGTCAGCCGTTCCCTTGCGCGACGGGGCTCGGTTCAGCCGGCGACGGCCCCTTCGCCGAACCGCGCCTCGATCGTCGAAACGAGCCGGTCGACCATGGTCTGGAGCGGGATGTCGGAGGTGTCGACCGTGGCCGAGGCCCGGGCGTAGAGCGGCTCCCGGCTCGCCAGCACCGCCCGCAATTCCTGCATCGCCGAGGCATGGTCGCCGGTGGTGGCGAGGTGGCCCTGCTCGCGCACGCGGCTCATGTGCTCCTCCGGCCGGGCGCGCAGCCAGACGGTGTAGAACGCCTGGAGCAGCAGGTCGTAGGTCAGCGGCTCGGCCACGATGCCGCCGCTCGTCGCCAGGATCAGCGGGCCGGGATGCTCGGTGAGGCGGCGCAGGGCCGCCTGCTCCAGGCGGCGGTAGCCCTCCTGGCCGTAAATCGCGAAGATCTCCTGCACCGAGAGCGCGTTCTCGCGCTCGATCTCGGCGTTCAATTCCACGAAGGTCCAGCCCAGGCGCTCGGCGGCGAGCTTGCCGAGCGTCGACTTGCCGGCGCCGCGCAGTCCGATCAGCGCGACGCGCAGGCGCCCGCTCGATTCCGAGCGGCTGCCGCCCGAGAGCACCTCCTTGGCGGCGGCGATCTGGGCCGGATTCGCCTGGGCGAGCAGGTCGCGCACCACGGGCCAGTCGGGCAGGCCGTCGTTGCCGGTGATCAGGTCGTCGAGCCGCACGCCCATGGCGTTGGCCACCCGCCGCAGCAGGATGATCGACACGTTGCCCTGCCCGCCCTCGAGCTGCGCGATGTAGCGCTCGGAGAGGCCCGAAGTCTGGGACAGCACCTTGCGCGACAAGCCGCGCACGGTGCGCGCGTGCCTGACGCGGCGCCCGAGATCCGTGAGAAAGAGCGATTCCTGTTCCAACACGCCGCTCATGGCGTCGTCCGCTTTCCTGCCAGCCCGAAAGCAGAGTGCTTGCCCTGCATGTCTGCCACTTCAAGATGAATTCTGATTCGCAACCTAGGATCGAGCGGGTGCTTGCTCGACCGTTCGTGCGAAGCCTGGCGTACCCTACCCTGAAGTCTGTATTGCGCCGCCTGTATCCGGCCGCGTCGACCGGTCGACGGGCCATGGCCGCACCGGCCCAACCCTGTTGCTGGCGTGGCGCCTATGTGTTGCGGATCGGCCCGATGGTCAAGCCTTGAGCAGGATCCTCGTGTGGGCAGATTCTAGACAAGCTGGGGTTGTTTTGCCCCGATCCGACCGAGTCCGGCTCACTCGACCGGGATGGCCGTGGCCTCGCGGACGGGGGCGACGGCCATCCCGGTCGAG
>NZ_VRVD01000235.1:0-6927 GCF_008040015.1 Methylobacterium sp. WL18
CGCCGGGCGCATTCCCGGGCGAGCCGGCCGACCGAGAACTGCGTCCGCACATCGCTCCCGGCGAGGACGCGATACGCCGCACCGTTCTCCGCCACCTCGACCGGCCGAGGCGGACGCGGCGCGGCCTGGCTCGGCCGTCAGACGCGGTTCCGCCTGGAGCCGGCCGACGACCCGGTCTTCGATCGCCGCCTGAACCTGCCCGACCATTCCGTCGGCTGGATCGTGCTGAGCTATGGCGGTGACCCCCTGGTCGCGCCGCGCCGGCCGATCCTGCGCGTTATCCGAGGGGTCGACGGCACGCCGCAGGATTTCGTCCTCCCGGGCGCGTCGCACGGTTACGCCCATTGGCTCGGCCTGATCCCCGCAGATGCCCGGGAGATCCGGCTCTCGGCCGGACCGGGTTTCGTGCTGGAGCGGGTCGGGGCCCGGAGCGAGGCCTCGGTGCTGGTCCAATGCCTCTTGCGGCGGCCCTGGCGCTTCGTGTCGTCCCTCTACGAGCGCGCGCGCGGGTCCGAGCGGCGCTATCGCGATACGTTGCGCGGCGCCTGCGCGGTGACGCCGATGCAGCATTACCGGTCTTGGGCGGCGTCACGGAGCCGCCCGATCCAGGTGGCGCCCACCGCGCTGCGGATTCGATGCTTGATCCTCGCCCGGCCGGGAGAGGACGCGGCGCTTGCCGCGACATTGGACGCCCTCGGAATGCAGATTCACACGGGGCGGACGGTCGTCGTCGCCTGGAAGGATGCACGTCCCGAGGCACCGGACGTCCGTGCCGAACATCGAATCTGGGACGATCGTGCCGCGCCCGCCGACCTCACCGCCGAGGCCGACGCCCTGTGCCTGCTCCGGGCCGGGGACATCCCGACCCCCGACGCGCTGGCGCTGCTGGCGACAGCCCTGGCGGGGGCGGATCTCGCCTACGGCGACGAGCTGGGCCCCGATGGCCTCCCGCTGCTCAAGCCGGATTGGAGCCCGGACCTCGCCCTGGCAACCGGCTATGTCGGCCGCGTCACCCTGTTCTCCCGCGCCCTGCTCACGCGGCTGCCGCCCGAGCCGGTTGGGCCCATGGACGAGGCGATCCTGGCGATCGAGACCGCCGCGATCGTCGCCGGCGCGCGCGGCGCCCATGTTCCGCGCGTCCTCGCCAGCACGGCCGGTCATAGCCTGGATGCCGCGGGGAGAGCCCGCGTGCTGGACGCCCGCCTCGATGCGTTGAGCGTCTGGCCGAAGGCGTCCGTTCGCAAGGGCGCCGTCCAGCTGGACTGGCCGCTGCCGCGTCCCGCCCCGCGGGCCAGCATCGTGATCCCCTCCCGCGACCGGCTCGACCTGATTGAGCGGGTCTGCCGCGGCGTGCTGCACGAGACGGCTTACGCCGATCTCGAACTGATCATCGTCGACAACGGGTCCACCGATCCGGCCGTGCTGGCGTATTACGAAGCCCTGCGCCGGGACCCCCGCGTCCGGATCCACGTCGATCCGCAACCGTTCAACTTCGCCGCCATGGTCAATGCCGGCGTCGCCGACGCCACCGGCGCGGTCGTGGTGCTACTCAACAACGATGTGGCCGTTCTTGAACCCGGCTGGCTCGACGCGATGGTCCGCCAGGCGAGCCGGCCCGAGGTCGGGGCGGTCGGGGCAAAGCTCCTCTACGCGAACGGCACGCTGCAGCATGCCGGCGTCGTGGTCGGCCTCGGCGGGCGGGCCGGCCACATCCTGCGCCGCCGCCCCGGCGACACGCCAGGCTATCTCGGACGGTTGCATGTCGCCCACGAGGTCTCGGCCGTCACCGCCGCCTGTCTGGCCGTCGCGCGGGAGAAATATCTCGCGGTCGGCGGCTTCGACGCCGAGGCGTTCCCGGTGGATTTCAACGACGTCGATTTCTGCCTGCGCCTCAGCGCCGCCGGCTGGAAGACGGTGTGGACTCCGGCCGCCACGCTGGCTCATCTCGAATCCGTCAGCCGAGGTCCCTCGGTCGGCGCCAAGCGCGCGCGGTTCGAGCAGGAGGCGGCCCGCTTCTCGGAGCGCTGGCGCGACGTGATCCGGCACGACCCGTTCTACCATCCCGCCCTGTCGCTCACGACTTTCGGCGAGGATCTCGAATGACGCGGCGCCGATGACCGAGCCTGTGGTCGGCCTCGCACAGAGACTGCATCTCGGCATTCCGCGGCGCTCCGGCCGCGCAATGCTCGACGTGCTGCGTCACCTACTGGGCCACCCTCGGGCGACGGGAGAGATCCTGCTCGCGCGGCTCCAGGGCCGACGGCTGCGCGCGCGCCAGAAGCTGGCCGCCCTGATCGGGATCGACCACCGACTCACCCTTCCGGCTAGCATCCTCGACCGATTCCCACCCGCTCCCGCCCCGCCGGCGGACGGCATCCTGGTGTTGGGCGACGGCATGTTGGTCGCGGGTGCGCTCGACCGCATCGCCACCGCCTTCGCGGCCGATCCGGAGCTTCAGGCCATCTACGGCGATGCCCTGATCCAGGACCATCCACGCGGCCCGGTGCGGCCCCTGCTCGCGCCAAGCTTCGACCCCGACTGGCTGGCGCACCTCGACTATCTCGCCCCCCTGTTGGCTTGCCGGGCGGGATCTCTCGCCCCGGCGACGCAGCCGACCGGCCCCGCCGACGCCGCGTTCCGGATCGCCGAGCGGTACGGCGCCGGCGCGATCGGCCACCTGCCCGAGATCCTTTCGATCCGTCGCGGCGAGACCGGGGATCGTGCGTCGCCGGCAGGGGAGGGGGGACGGTATCGCCACCGCGACGCCCTGCGCGGCCATCTCGACCGGACCGGCCGCAGCGAAAGCCGCATCGTCGTTGCCCGGGACGACGGCCTTCTCCAAGTCGAGCACCCGCTGCCCGATCCGCGGCCGCTGGTGAGCGTCATCGTGCCGACCCGCGACCGGCTCGACCTGCTCCGCCCCTGCCTCGAAAGCCTCGCCGCCTGCACCGATTGGCCGAACCTCGAGATCCTGGTCTGCGACAACGACAGCCGCGAGCCGGAGACGCTGGCGTTCCTCAAGGCGCTGGAGCGTGAGGGGAGGGGGCTCGTCGTACCCTGTCCGGGCCCGTTCAACTTCGCCGCCATGAACAACGCCGCCGCCGTCCGCGCCCGCGGGGCGCTGCTGGTCTTCGTCAACAACGACGTCGAGGCGTTCCGGCCCGACTGGCTGACCCGTATGGCCCGGGAGGCCCTGCGCCCCGAGATCGGCGCTGTCGGCGCCAGGCTCCTCGACGGCGAGGGGCGGGTCCAGCATGGCGGCATCGTGCTCGGAACCGGCGGCCTGGTCACCCACGCGCACCGCCACTTCCCCGGCGACGCCCCCGGCTACCTTGCGGGCCTGCGCGCAACGCACGCGGCCTCGGCGGTGACCGCCGCCTGCCTGATGGTCGAGACGGAAAAATTCCGGGCGGTCGGCTGCTTCGACGATGCAGTCTTCGCGGTGGATTTCAACGATGTCGACCTGTGCCTGCGCCTGAACGCGGCCGGCCATCGCACGCTTCTGGTGCCGGGGGCTGTACTGCATCACCGCGAATCGGCGAGCCGCCGCTGGACCCCGGCGGCGCGCGCCCGCCACGAGCGCGAGATCGCGGCGCTGAAAAAGCGATGGGGGCCGCTGCTGGCGCAGGACCCCCACTATCACCCGGGCTTCGACCCGGACCTCTCGACCCACGCGCGGCTGCGGCGGGCCTTCCCTGCGGCGGGGCCGGCATCGGTGCGCCGGCCATCCACCTGAGCGGATTACTGGACCAGGCGCGGGCCGCCGCCCTGGACCTTCTCGTTCTCCGACATGATCCCGAGCCGCTTGGCGACTTCGGTGTAGGCTTCGATCAGGCCGCCCAGATCCTTGCGGAACCGGTCCTTGTCGAGCTTGTCGGAGGACTTGATGTCCCACAGCCGGCAGGAATCCGGGGAGATCTCGTCGGCGACGACGATGCGCATCATGTCGCCTTCCCACAGGCGGCCGGTCTCGATCTTGAAGTCCACGAGCCGGATGCCGACGCCGAGGAAGAGGCCCGACAGGAAGTCGTTGACGCGGATCGCCAGCGCCATGATGTCGTCGATCTCCTGGGGCGTCGCCCAGCCGAACGCCGTGATGTGCTCCTCCGACACCATCGGGTCGTTGAGCGCGTCGTTCTTGTAGTAGAACTCGATGATCGAGCGCGGCAGCTGGGTGCCTTCCTCCAGGCCCAGCCGGGTCGCCAGCGAGCCGGCCGCGACGTTGCGCACGACGACCTCGAGCGGGATGATCTCGACCTCCCGGATCAGCTGCTCGCGCATGTTCAGCCGGCGGATGAAGTGCGTCGGCACGCCGATGTCGTTGAGGTGCTGGAACACGAATTCGGAGATCCGGTTGTTCAGCACGCCCTTGCCGTCGATGACCTCGTGCTTCTTCGCGTTGAAGGCGGTCGCGTCATCCTTGAAGTGCTGAATGAGCGTCCCGGGCTCGGGCCCCTCGTAGAGGACCTTCGCCTTGCCCTCGTAGATGCGACGGCGGCGGTTCATAGGCGTGTACCGTGGTTTGAGGAAGTCCATGGGCCGAGGCTCCTGATGCGCGACGATTGGGAGGAATTCGCGGCGCGGCGACCGGATGGGAAGGTCGGGCAACCGGACGGCCTCTGCCCGAGGGCCCGGCTACTGCCGCTGAAACTAGCCGAACGGGGCTTCCAGCACAACGCGTTAGCCCGCAGGGCGGGATTGCGGACGGCTTTCCGGACGTGACGAGCGGCCGTCTGCGCAAGCGTCACATCACCCCGTGCCGCGGCGCTCTTCCATGGGCGCGGTTTTGGACGGGTACCGGCACAGATCGGCGATGAGGCAGCGGGGGCACTCGGGCTTTCGCGCCTTGCAGGTGTAGCGGCCGTGCAGGATCAGCCAGTGGTGGGCGTGCAGCCTGTAGGGCTCCGGGACGATCGCTTCCAGACCGGCCTGTACCTTGTCGGTGGTGGTGCCGACGAACAGCGGAATCCGATTCGAGACTCGGAAGATGTGGGTGTCCACGGCGATCCGCGGCACCTGGAACGCGATGTTCAGCACCACGCTGGCGGTCTTGGCCCCGACCCCGGGCAACACCTGCAGCGCCTCCAGGCTCGCCGGCACCGCCCCGCCATGCCGCTCGACCAGGATGCGCGAGAGCGCGACGACGTTCTTGGCCTTGGTGTTGAACAACCCGATCGTGCGGATGAAGCTTCGGACCGTCTCTTCGCCGAGTGCCAGCATCTTCTCGGGCGTGTCGGCCACCGCGAAGAGCGGACCGGTGGCGAGGTTGACGCCGCGATCGGTCGCCTGGGCCGACAGGACCACGGCCACCAGAAGCGTGAACGGGTTGACGAAGTGGAGCTCGCCCTTCGGTTCCGGCTCGGCCGCGTGGAAGCGCCGGAAGATCTCCGTGAGCGTCTCCGGATCCACCGCGTCCGGCGCAGCCTCGACATGGACCGTGGTGGCCGAGGCGATGCGTCCGCCGAGGCGCCCCGAGGCTGTGGCTTTCACGGGGGCGGCGGTCACACCTGCGGCACGCCGTCGAGGTGGGCTGTTAACCGGGGGCGGAGGCTTTCTGGCGGGCATCGGCGCGTTATATGGATCGCATGGTTACCGGCAATCCTTCCGTCCACCCGCACGGGCTCGACCCGGACACGATCGACCGGCCGGTCTTCTCGGCCACCATCCGTCCGCATCAATCCTTGAGTCGCCTGGGCTTCCGGGTCGTGATGACCGGCTGCTGCCTGGTCTCGCTCACGGTTTCGGTCTGGGCCTGGCGAATGGGCTTCTGGCCTGTGGCCGGTTTCTTCGGCCTCGACATGCTGGCGATCTATGCCGCCCTGAAGGTGAGCTTCCGGCGCGGGCGATCCTTCGAGGAGGTGATGATCTCACAGCTCGAGATCCTGCTGGCACGGGTCAGCCACCGGGGCGAGCGACACGAATGGCGGTTCAATCCGCTCTGGACCAAGATCGTCACCGTGGAGGACGACGAGTACGGCCTCCAGCGGCTCACCCTCGTCTCGCGACGGCAACAGGCGTTGGTGGCGCGGGATGCCGACCCGGACGAGCGGGCCCGCATCGCCCATGGGCTCGGTCAGGCACTGGCGCGGGTCAAGAAGGGCTACTGAGCGCGTCACGCGTCGGCCACCGGGATTCGGCAGAGATGACGATTGCACCGCAACAACGCGGTTGACGCCACCGGCGCACCTGCCTATAGAGCTGTTCATCGGCGCCGGCCGCGGAAGTGGCCCGGGCGCTGAAGCATCTTCTGACAAGATCGGCGATTGGCCGGCGCGTTTGCCGGGCGGTCTTCTGTTTTTGTTCGATGCCGACCCTGATGTATCGTTCGCTCCGGCGAACCAAACAGTCGGGTTGACAGGGAGCACGGTGGGCTCTAAACGCCCTCCACCGCTGAGGCGGCCGACCGAATGGTCTGGCGCGTATCACGGTTCTCCCAGTCGGGCAAGCAAAAGATCCGGGCCTCGGTCCAGGTCGTCGTCTCGTCTGCAGCGATACCGGCTCGGCTGGTATCGTGGGGTCTTTGACATTGTTGGATTTGAGGAAGGGAGACGCGGACGGCGTTTGTCCTTGCGGCTGGAGCTTAGGCTTCGGCGTGTGAGAGACTAGTGCCGATCGTCGTATCTCTCTTTTTGAGCTCACCGATTTCGTCGCGCTGTGAAGCGCTGCGGGATCGATTGTGAGGCTCCGTCTGAGAACTACGTGATCGGCCAGATCAATCTCTTCAACGTGAGAGTTTGATCCTGGCTCAGAGCGAACGCTGGCGGCAGGCTTAACACATGCAAGTCGAGCGGGCATCTTCGGGTGTCAGCGGCGGACGGGTGAGTAACGCGTGGGAACGTGCCCTCTGGTTCGGAATAACTCAGGGAAACTTGAGCTAATACCGGATACGCCCTTTTGGGGAAAGGCTTGCTGCCGGAGGATCGGCCC
>NZ_VRVD01000236.1:0-6921 GCF_008040015.1 Methylobacterium sp. WL18
GCCGGGCTCGGTGCCGGCGGCCGATCGGCCGCCGGCACCGAGCCCGGCGCCGCAACCTCCGGGTCAGCGGGTCGGCTATTGCGTCGTCGGCCTCGGGCGTTTGAGCCTCGACGAGATCCTGCCGGCCTTCGGGGCTACCAAGCGCTCGCGGCTGGCCGCGGTGATGTCGGGCACCCCCGACAAGGCCAAGCTCGTGGCACGACAATACGGGCTGCCCGAGGATGCCGCCTACGGCTACGATGAGTGGGACCGGCTGAAGGCCAATGCCTCAATCCAGGCGGTCTACATCGTGACGCCCAACAGCGTGCACCGCGACAACGTCCTGGCCGCGGCGGCGGCCGGAAAGCAGGTGCTTTGCGAGAAGCCGATGGCGGTCGCGTCGCAGGAATGCCGCGACATGATCGCGGCCTGCAACCAAGCCAACGTCAAGCTGATGATCGCCTATCGCTGCCAGTACGAGCCCCATAACCGCGCGGTGATCAAGCTCGCCCGCTCAGGCGAGTTCGGCCGTCCCCGGATGATCCAGGCCTTCAACGGCCAGACCAGTGGGCTACCCGAGCAGTGGCGGCTCAAGAAGGCGCTCGCGGGCGGCGGCTCGCTGCCGGATATCGGGCTCTACTGCCTCAACACCACCCGGGCCGTCCTCGGTGAGGAGCCCGACCTGATCCAGGCCCAGATCCACTCCCCGCCCGACGACCCGAAGTTCCGCGAGGTCGAGGAGACGGTGACCTTCACGATGCGTTTCCCGTCCGGGGTGATCGCGCAATGCACGTCGAGCTACGGCGTGTACGAGGCCCGCAGCCTGATGCTGCACACCGGCGGCGCCACGGTCGATCTGCAGAACGCCTTCGCGTACGAGGGCCAGCGCCTGTTCGTGTCCCACCGCGACGGCAAGAACGGCGCCCGCGACGAGAAGGTCCTGAGCCCCAAGAACCAGTTCGCCCTCGAGATGGACCACTTCTCCCGATGCATCCAGGAGAACCTGCGGCCCCGCACCCCCGGCGAGGAGGGGTTGCAGGACCAGGTGCTGATGGAGGCGATCTACGAGGCCGCGCGCACCGGTGCGCCGGTGAAGGTCGGGCCCCCCGCGGGGGCCGCCTCCGGCCTCGACGTGACCCGCGGGCCGGAGCCGGAGGAGCCGAGCTGAGCGCGTTCAGAACGGCAGCAGGATATCCACGATCTGCTGGCCGTAACGGGGCTGCTGCACGTCGGTGATCTGGCCGCGGCCGCCATAGGCGATGCGGGCCTGGGCGATCTTGGTCGAGTCGATGGTGTTGTCGGACTCGATGTCCTCCGGCCGGACCACGCCGGCCACCACCATCTCGCGGACCTCGAAGTTGACGCGGATTTCCTGCTTGCCCTCGACCACCAGGTTGCCGTTGGGCAGCACCTGCGTGACCACCGCGGCGACGTTGGTGGTCACGGTCTCGGCCCGCTGGACCGAGCCGGCGCCGTCGTTGGCCGTGGCCGAGGTGGCGGCGAGCAGCGCGGTGCTGCCGACGCCGAAGGACTTGCCGACGGCGTTGTTCTCCAGCCCCAGGGCGTTCGGCAGGCCGAAGCTCTCGGTGTTGGCCCGGGACCGCTTGGTCTCGTTGTTGATGTTGGCCTTGTCGGTGACGTTGACCTTCACGGTCAGCAGGTCGCCGAGCCGGGCCGCGCGCTGATCCTTGAAGAACGCCCGGGAGCCGGTGCGCCAGAGCGAGTTCGGCGCGTAGGAGACCGGCTGCACGTCGGGCATCGGCATCCGGACCGGCTTGTAGCCCGGCTGGGTGGTCGGATCCTCGATCGCCGACAGCGCCGGGGTGGCGCCGACCTGGGACAGCCGGTCGGCTGTGTTGCAGGCCCCAAGGCCGGCAAACAGCACGGCGACGAGCGGGGTCAGGGCAAGGCGGCTGGTCATCGGGAAACTCGTTGACGCATCGGATGGGCGATCAGCGCAGGGACGCCGTCGCCTGGACTTGCGGGGCCGCGGCGGCCTGCTGAGCCGTGGGGACGGGGCCGACCGAGACCCGGCCGGGGCCGATCACGGTGGCCTGGAGGACCTTCTTCGAGGCCACGTTCACGACGTTGACGACCGCGCCCATCCGACCGGCCTCGTTGGCGAGCCCCCGCATCGACAGGCTGACGCTGGCGGTCTCGTACACGATGGTCACGCTCTCGCCCCGGGCGACCAGCTCCGGCAGGGCGGTGTCGGAGACCCGCAGTACCGTGCCGGCCGGCAACGCGTGCTGGGCGACCTCACCCAGGACCGTCGCGGCGCCGGCCTGCGCGTCGGCCGCGACCATCTCGCGGGGGCGGCGCTCGACGACGAGGTCGCCGTCTCGCACCGGATCGCCCCGGTTGAGCGATCGGGTCAGCACCGCCACCTCGCGCAGTTCGACCACCACGCCCGAGACCCGGAGCGAAGCCTGCCGCTCACCGAGGCTGACGAGCCCCGTGACCCGGCGGGAGCGCGGATCGTAGGTCAGGTCGAGGGCCGTGGCCTGTCCGGCGAGGTCGACCGGCGCCAGCAGGGTCGGGCCGTCGCCGTCAAAGCGGACGGCCACGCTGTGTGGATCGAGGCCGTAGCCCGTCTCCAGGGCGCGCTTGAGCGCGGCCGGCGCACCCTCGACGAGGTCGGACAGGGCGAGCACGTCGCCACGGGCGGTCACGTCGCCGCGCAGGCGCGGCTGCGCCTTCTGAGACTCGCTCTGCGGCGGTACGGTCTGGGCCATCGCCGGGATCGCCAGGGCGCCGATCGCCGCGAAGGTCAGGAAGGCGAGCGCCGCGCGCATCAGAACCGCGGCGCCGGGGAGCGCCACCCGCGGGCGGGCCCGGCGGACGATCGGGCTGAGGTCGCTCTCGTCCGTCGCCGTGCTGACGAGGGGCAGGTCGGCAAGATCGATCTGGGAGCCGGCATACATGATCGGAGACCTGAAGTGAGGGCAGGACGCGCGGTCAGCTGCGGAACATCTGCGAGGTGGTGGAGAGCATCTGGTCGGCGGCGGTCACGACCTTCGAGTTCATCTCGTAGGCGCGCTGCGCGGCGATCAGCGACGAGATCTCGGTGACGGCGTTCACGTTCGCCTCTTCCAAATAACTCTGCTGAAGGTTACCGAACCCTTCCGCTCCCGGCAGGCCGCTGATCGCCGGCCCCGAGGCCGCCGTCTCGATGAACAGGTTGTCGCCGATCGATTCGAGGCCGACCTTGTTGACGAAGCGCGAGAGCTGGAACTGGCCCAGCGCCTGCGGCGCGGTCTGCCCGGGCAGCGTCGCCTGGACGGCGCCGGTGGCGCTGATCGTCACCGCGGTCGCCGTCTGCGGCACGGTGATCGCCGGATCGAGCAGGTAGCCGTCGCGGGTGACGAGCTGGCCGGTGGCCGACAGGTCGAACGAGCCGTCTCGGGAATAGGCGGTGCGGCCATCCGGCAGCGTCACCCGGAAGAAGCCCTCGCCGCGGACCGCGACGTCGTAATCCTTTTCGGTCGAGCTCAGCGTGCCCTGCGACATCACGCGGGCGGTTGAGGTCGTCTTCACGCCCGAGCCGAGGGCGAGGCCGGCGGGGAGCTGGGTGTTCTGCTCCGAGGTCGAGGAGCCGGCCCGGCGCAGGTTCTGGTAGAGCAGATCCTGGAAGTGCACCTGCTGGCGCTTGTAGCCGGTGGTCCGCAGGTTCGCGATGTTGTTCGAGATGACCTGGACGTTCAGTTCCTGGGCCGCCATGCCGGTGGCGGCTGAGTAGAGGGCGCGCATCGGTCGAGCCCCCCTTACGCGACGTCGGCGAGGCGGCGGATCGCCGTGCCCCGCAGGTCGTCGAGCCGGCTGATCATGCTCGACACCATGGCGTAGGAGCGGTTCACGTCCATCAGCCGGGTCATCTCGATCACCGGGCGCACGTTCGAACGCTCCAGCGCGCCGGATTCCAGGCGACCGTCGAGCCCGGCCGCGCGCGCCGGCTCGGGCGACGCGTAGAGGTTGCCGCC
Source organism: Methylobacterium sp. WL18 (assembly GCF_008040015.1). Lineage (NCBI taxonomy): Bacteria > Pseudomonadati > Pseudomonadota > Alphaproteobacteria > Hyphomicrobiales > Methylobacteriaceae > Methylobacterium > Methylobacterium sp. WL18. The sequence goes on from NZ_VRVD01000236.1 coordinate 3,960, forward strand.
CTCGTTGGTGAGCCGCTGCGGGTTGGCGAAGGTGACGAGCTTGATTTTGCCGCGGATGCCGAGGTTGGTCGACACGGTGCCGTCGAGGCCGATCGTCAGCCCGGTCTCCTGCTGGTTGATGGTGATCGGCCCGCCGTCGCCGACGACCTTGTAGCCGTCGCTGGTCACCAGCGCGCCGGTCGGGTCGATCTCGAAGGCGCCGTTGCGGGTGTAGCGCTCGCCCTGCGGCGACTGCACCGCGATGAAGGCCGAGCCCTTCACGGCGACGTTGAGCGGGTTGCCGGTCTGCTCGATCGGCCCCTGCCCCAGGTCCAGGGTCGTGCCCTGGTCGATGACGTAGGAAAGGCGCCTATCGGGGCGGACGAACGAATCCGCGCTCGCCACCGGCATCAGGTATTCCTGGAACCGCGTGCTCCGGCCCTTGAAGCCGGTGGTCGAGACGTTCGCCATGTTGTTGGAGATGACGTCCAGCTCGCGCTGAAGCGCCACTTGGCTCGACACGCCGACGAAGAGGGCATTCTGCATCGTGGACTCTGACACTCGCGTGCCGCGGTGGCGGCAACGATCCATTCAGCATCCGCTGTGCCAACGTCCGAAAAGACAAATTTGCTTGCAAGTGGAGCGATTTGCGCGAGGCGTCGGTAACCACCCGGATAGGTCGGGGCTGCGCCGCGGCAATCCTGGCCCGGCAGGATTTGCCCGCTTAACGACGCGTTAACCGTAATGCTCCGATATCCGGTCATACCCGGCACGCGGATATCCGCGAGAGAGTATTATTTCCCATGGCCAAGACGCCCAAAAAGGCCGCCGAAGAGGGCGAAGCCGGTGCCGACGCCGCGCCGAAGGGCAAGAAGAAGCTCATCATGATCGGGGCGGCCGCGTTGCTGGTCGTCGTCGTCGGCGGCGGTGCCTTCATGATGATGGGTCATGGCGGCGGCGGTGAGGACAAGGAGGCTGCCGCGGGCGGCGGGCATGGTGGTGGTCACGGCGGCGGGCATGGTGACGCCGCCAAGGGCGTCGGCCCGGACGGCAAGAAGCCGATCGTGTTCGTCGAGATGCGCGAGATGCTGCTGAACCTCAGCCCCGACGCGCCGCAGGATAAGGCCAAGTACGCAAAGCTGCGGCTCGCCCTGGAACTCAAGGATGCCGGGGTCGAGGACGAGGTGAAGCCCCTGATGCCGCGCATCGAGGACACCCTGCAGGTCTACATGCGCGAGCTGCGCGCGAGTGATCTCACCGGGTCGGTCGGGCTCTACCGGCTGCGCGAGGAGTTGCTGCGGCGCGTGAACGTCGCCGTCTATCCCGCCAAGGTCGAGGCGGTGCTGTTCAAGGACGTGATCGTCCAGTGACCCAGCCGAAGACCCCGTCGGTCGCCACCAACCAGGCCTTGAGCGGACGCGCCTGATGGAACCCGAGGACGAACTTCCCGAAGACGATTGGTCGGCCGCCCTTCTGGAGCAGGGTGCCGAGGGCGGCGACACGTCGCTCGCCGAGGAATGGGGCGCGGCGCTCGCCGAGCAGGGCACCACGCGCAACGCCGGAGACGTCGCCGCCGAATGGGCGACGATGATCGAGGACGGGGAGAGCGACAACCTCCCCGAACTCGCCGGCAACGACCGGGTGCTGAACCAGGACGAGATCGACGGCGTCCTCGGCTTCTCCATGCGCGAGCTCTCGGCCTCAGGGGCCGGGGGCGTTCAGGCCATCGTCGATTCGGGCGTCGTCCAGTACGAACGCCTGCCGATGCTGGAGATCGTCTTCGACCGGATGATCCGGTTGCTGTCGACATCGCTGCGCAATCTGTTCCAGGACAACGTCGAGGTGACGCTGGACAACATCACCTCGGTGCGCTTCGGCGACTATCTCAACGCGATCCCGCTCCCGACCCTGCTGGGCGTGTTCCGCGCCGAGCAATGGGAGAATTCCGGCCTCGTTACGGTCGATTCGAACCTCGCCTACGCGACCTTCGACCTGCTGCTCGGGGGCAAGCGCGGCGGCTCGTCGAGCCGTCTCGACGGACGGCCGTTCACGTCGATCGAGATGACGCTGGTGCGCCGCCTCGTGGAGATCGTGCTCGGCGACCTGGAGATGTCGTTTCAGCCGCTTTCGCCGGTGACCTTCGGCATCGACCGGATCGAGACCAACCCCCGCTTCGCCACCATCACCCGCCCCGGCAACGCCGCGATCCTGATCAGCCTGCGCCTCGACGTCGACGGGCGTGGCGGCATGCTGCAGATCCTGTTCCCCTACGCGACCATCGAGCCGATCCGGGAACTGCTGACCCAGAGCTTTATGGGCGAGAAGCTCGGCCGAGACCATGTTTGGGAGGGCCACCTCGCCACAGAGATCTGGCAGGCCGACGTCACGATGGAGGCGGTCCTCCATGAGATGATGCTGCCGCTCAAGCAGGTGATGCGCCTCAAGGTCGGCGACACCCTGATGTTCGACGCCAAGCCCTCCGACCTGATCGCGGTGCGGTGCGGCGACTGGGCCCTGACACAGGGGCGGATCGGCCAGGTCGACGGCAACATCGCTGTGCAGGTCACCCGACCCCTGCGCCGCTCGCGCACGACCATCCAGGCCTACGAGGCCTCGATGAACAGCCACACAGACGTCTAGCGTGCGATAGGTCCGGATCATGAGTCTCTTCGTCACGCTCGCCGCCGACATCCTGGTCGCCGTCCTCCTCGCGGCCACGATCGTCACCTGCCTGCGCCTGTCGCGCCGGATCAGCCAGCTCAAAGGTGACGAGGCGGCCTTGCGCCAGACCATCGGCGACCTGATGGTCGCCACCGGCACCGCCGAGCGCGCCATCGCGGGGCTGCGCTCGGCGATCGACGACGGCGACCGCACCCTGACCACACGGATCGAGGCCGCCACGGCCCGCTCCGCCGAACTGGCGGCGCAGGTGGAGGCCGGGGAGACCGTCGTGATGCGCATCGGCGCGATCGTCGCGCAGATG
>NZ_VRVD01000237.1:0-6900 GCF_008040015.1 Methylobacterium sp. WL18
AACCTCATCCGCACCGCATCCGACACGGACAGCCTCAAGACCCGCAGAAAAGCCGCCGCTTGGAACCACGACTACCTCAGAGCCATCGTCACTCAGACCGCCTGATCCCCTTCAAGCGATCGCCCTGGATCCTGGTCCTCGACGACGGCCGCCTGCTCGGCGACGGGCGGCACGACGACCTGCTGCGAACCGTGCCGCTCTACGCGGCTTTGTGGGAGGATTACACGCGCGCCGTGGTCAGGAGCGCGGACCGGGCCATCGAGCCGGCCACCTGACCTTTCCGGGCCGGCCCTATTTGGCCGTCGGGCCGTAGGGCGGGCGCGGGATCGCCCGGTGCGCGGCCCGGAGCGCGGCCGACCAGCGCTCGCGCAGGTCGTGGAAATAACCCTCACCGGCCTCGATCCGATGGTTCACCTCGAGGTCGAGGCCGTTGCGGCGGGCGACCGCGATGTCGATCGGCAGGCCGACGCCGAGGTTCGACCGCATGGTCGAATCCATCGAGACGAGGCTCACTTTCAGGGCGTCGTAGAGGTCGCTCTCGAACTTCACCGCCCGGTCGAGGATCGGCTTGCCATATTTGTGCTCGCCGATCTGGAGGAAGGGCGCGTCGGTGCTGCACTCGATGAAGTTGCCGGCCGAGTAGATCAGGAACAGCCGCATGCCCTCGCCGGCGATCTGGCCGCCGAACAGCAGCGAGATCGAGAACCGGATGCTGGCCGCCTCGAACCCGTCCCGCTCGATCGCCCGCACCCGCCGGATGGCGCGCCCGATGAGCTGCGCCGCCTGGAACATCGTGGGCGCCTCGATCAGCTTCTGCGGCGGCTCGCCGTCGTCGCTGGGCACACCCTCCTGAAGCAGGCTCAGGACCGACTGGGTGATCGACAGGTTGCCGGCCGAAGCCAGCATCATCACCCGCTCGCCCGGCACGTTGAAGTGGTGGAGCTTACGGTAGGTCGAGATGTCGTCGAGCCCCGCATTGGTGCGGGTGTCGGCGACCATCACGAGCCCCTCCTCGACGAGGACACCGACGCAATAGGTCATGGATCTCGGGCTCTCGCGGGGTGGGCTTCCGGCTCCCGTCGAGCCGGCGGCCCGTCTTCCAGGGAATCGGGCGCAGAATCAGGATTGTGCGGCGTCCCTGCCTTGCTCGACGCGGAGCTTGACGTCCAGTGTCTCGGTCCCGCCTCCGGTGCGGCTGCCGCGGATCGGCGCCGCGCCCAGGTAGTCCAGCCCGGTGGCGACCCGGATGGTGCCGTCGGACGGGGTGTCCTGGTAGCAGGCGTCGAACGCCACCCAACCCAGATCCGGCACCAACGCCTCGGCCCAGCCGTGCGGCGCCTCGACATCGGCCTGGCCGTCGCCGCGCGCGCGGTACCCCGCGACGTAGCGGGCCGGGATGCCGAGATGGCGGGCGGCGGCGATGAAGACGTGGGTCAAATCCTGGCAGATGCCCTTGCCGGCGGCGAACGCCGTGGCGGCGGGCACGCCGTTGGCGGCCGGCCCCGGCTCGTAGACCACCGTCTGAGGAACGGCGTCGCGCAGGCGGTGCAGGAGCGCGAGCGGCTTGCTGTCGCCGTCGGTGGCGACCCGCTCGGCGAAGACCTGCAGCTCCGCGCTGGTCGTGCAGAGATCCGTGTCCCGCAGGTAGAACTCGTCAGGCAGGCGCTCGACCGTGCCGCGGACCACCCCGTGGGTATCCTCCGTGTCGACCGAGCCGGTGACCCGGATGGTCAGCGCGTCGGCCGGCGCGTCCGGGGTGAACCAGTGGACGATGTTGCCGAATCCATCCTCGCGGGCGGTCAGCCGCCCGTCGATGGAGGTGTCGATCCGCCAGGTGCGGACATATTGCCCGTCATGGTCCCGCGGCGTCAGGCGCATGACCTGGACGAGGCCGCGGGCCGGGTGCTCGTAGGTGTAGATGGTCTCGTGGACCACGCGGATGCGCATGCGCCGGGCCTGTCTGTCTTTCCGATTGCATCAACCCGAACGGGTGGTGCCGGCGTTCGGGCGACGACGATGCTTCGTCATACGCTCGGCGGATCGTCCCGGATCCGACCTCCGGGACGATCCGCTACCCGACCAGATACTGCTTCGCGATGGCTTCGCCCACCTTGTTGTTCTCCGCGATGAACGCCTCGACGAACTCGTGGAGCCCGGAGTTGAACACGCGGTCGATATCCTCGCTGTCGAGCTTGGCCAGCATGTTTCCGGCCAGGCGCTGGCTCGGGCCGCGGCGACCGTAGGCGTCGGCGACGAGATCGAGATACTCGACGATCACGCCGTAGCAATTGGCGAAGGATCGCGGCATCTGCTTGTTCAGCATCAGGAGGTCCGCCACCAGCAGCGGCTTGACGCTCTCGCGATAGACCCAGTGATAGGCGTTGAAGGCCGAGACTTCGCGCAGGATCGTGGTCCACTGGAAGTAGTCGAGGCTGCCGCCGACCGTCTCGTTCTGCGGCAGGAGGATCTGGTACTTCACGTCGAGGATGCGGGCAGTGTTGTCGGCCCGCTCGATCGCCGTGCCGAGGCGGGTGAACCAGAACGCGTCGTTGCGCAGCATGGTGCGGAAGGCCGAGCCGTCGAAGGTCAGCGAGACGGTCTTCACCCAGTCGAGGAAGCGGCTGAACTCGTCGCGGCTGAGTTCCTTGCCGGCGTAGTTGCGCAGCTCCAGCCAGGCGCCGTTGATCGCGTCCCACATCTCGGTGGTGAGCGCGGTGCGCACCGAGCGGGCGTTCTCGCGGGCCGATTCGATGCAGGAGCGGATCGACGAGGGATTGTGCGGGCTGAAGGCCAGGAAGTCGCAGACCGTGTCGGCATTGACGACGCTGTAATGCGGCTTGAACAGGTCCGGGTCGCCCGCCGAGGCGAGGGCGGATTCCCACTCGTTGGTCTCGCCGCCGCCGTAGCTGCTCGGCAGCGAGGCGAGCCGGTGCGCCGCGTCGAGGATGCGCGCGACGAAGTCGGCGCGCTCCACGTAACGCGAGAGCCAGAAGAGGTTGTCGGCAGTCCTGGAGAGCATGGTGTGCGAACTCGGATCGGCTCGGCGGCAGGCGGCGCGTCTGGATGGGTGAGGCGTTGAACCTTTAAGCGTCGAGCACCCAGGTGTCCTTCGTACCACCGCCCTGGCTGGAATTGACGACCAGGGACCCCTCTTTCAGCGCGACGCGGGTCAGCCCCCCGGGCACGATGCGGATCTGGTCCGCGCCGTTGAGCACGAAGGGCCGCAGGTCGACGTGGCGCGGGGCGACTCCGGAGGCCACGAAGGTCGGGCAGGTCGAGAGCGAGAGGGTCGGCTGGGCGATGAAGCCGTCCGGGGCATGCTTGAGCTTCTTGGCGAAATCCTCGATCTCGCGCTTGCTCGCATGCGGCCCGACCAGCATGCCGTAGCCGCCCGAGCCGTTGACCTCCTTCACCACCAGCTCGGACAGGTTGTCCATCACGTAGGCGAAGGACTCCTTCTCGCGGCAGCGATAGGTCGGCACGTTGTGCAGGATCGGCTCCTCGCCGGTGAAGAACTTCACGATCTCCGGCATGTAGCTGTAGACGGCCTTGTCGTCCGAGATGCCGGTGCCGACGGCGTTGGCCAGGGTCACGGAGCCGCGCTCGTACGCGTTCATCAGGCCCGGCACGCCGAGGACCGAATCGGGACGGAACACCAGGGGATCCAGGAAGTCGTCGTCGAGGCGGCGATAGATGACGTCCACCCGGCGCGGCCCCTCGGTGGTGCGCATGTAGACCACGTCGTCCTTGGTGAAGAGGTCGGACGCCTCCACCAGCTCGACGCCGAGCTTGTCGGCCAGGAACGAGTGCTCGTAGAAGGCCGAGTTGTAGCGGCCGGGGGTCAGCAGCACCACCGTCGGGTCGCGCGTGGTGGAGCCCGGTGCGAGGCTGCGCAAGGTCGCCAGCAGGGCGTCCGGGTAGTTCTCGACCGGCGCGACCCGGTGCTTGGAGAACAGGTCTGGGAACAGCCGCAGCATCACCTCCCGGTTCTCCAGCATGTAGGACACGCCGGACGGGATCCGGGCGTTGTCCTCCAGGACGAAGAAGTCCTTCTCGCCGGTGCGGACGATGTCGATGCCGGCCACGTGGACGTACAGGTCGTGCGGTACCCGGAACGAGCGCATCTCCATCCGGTAATGGGCGTTGCGGTAGACGAGGTCGGCCGGGATGATGCCGGCCTTGATGCATTCCTGCGCGCCGTAGACGTCCTTCAGGAACAGGTTGATCGCGGTCACCCGCTGCTTCAGCCCGCGCTCGAGGAAATCCCACTCCGGCTTGGTGATCACCCGCGGGATGATATCGAACGGGATCAGCCGCTCGGTCGATTCGTTGTCGCCGTAGACCGCGAAGGTGATGCCGATCCGGCGGAACAGCAGCTCGGCCTGGCTGCGGCGGGTGTTGAAATGCTCGGGCGGCGTGGTCTCGAGCCAGGTCTTCAGCTTGCCATAGGCGTCGCGGACGGCGGCCGGGTCGGCGGCGCCGTTGCCGATCCCGTTCATCTCGTCGAAGGCCGTCAACGCCATTCCGATTCTCCCTAACGCTCCCGCTCTTGAGGCAAGAGACGCGCCACCCAGCAGGGCTATACGCGCGGGCACCAACGCTCAAGTCGGCCGGAAGATCAGAACAGCTTGAGGCCTTTCAGGCTGGCATGTCCGTTTCGACCCAGGATGATATGGTCGTGCACGACAATCTTCAGTGGTGCCAACACCGACACGATCTCGCGAGTCATCGCCACGTCGGCGTTGGACGGACTGGGATCGCCCGACGGGTGGTTGTGGGCCAGGATGATCGCGGTCGCCGAGAGTTCCAGGGCCCGGCGGGCGACCTCCCGGGGATAGACCGGCGTGTGATCGACCGTGCCGCGGCCCTGGACCTCGTCGGCGATCAAGTGGTTGCGCTTGTCGAGGAACAGGATGCGGAACTCCTCGCGCGCCGCGAACGCCATGGTGGCCCGCAGATACTCGCTCAGCGCGCTCCAGGAATTGAGCAGTTCGCGCTCGCGCAGTGCGCCGCGGGCGAGCCGCCGTCCCGCGGCCTCGATCAGCTTGAGGTCGGCCGCAACCCCGGCGCTCACGCCCTCGACCTCCATCAGACGGGCCGGCTCGGCACTCAGGACCTCGGCGAAGCTGCCGAACCGGGCGACCAGGGCCTTGGCCAGGGGCTTCACGTCCCGCCGGGGGATCGCCCGGAACAAGACAAGCTCCAGCAGCTCGTAGTCCGGCAGCGCCTCGGCCCCGGCCGCCGCGAACTTCTCCCGCAGGCGGTCGCGGTGGCCATGGAAATGCGGCGGTGGCTCCTTAGCATTGGCGACGGGCGCGGCGCTGTCGGGGAACAGCCCGGCCGCTCCGTCGCCCGCCGCCATGGCCGGTCAGGCCGCCGGGTTGACGGGCTGATGCAGCCCCTTCGGCGAGACCGTGAAGATCTCGACGCCGGTCTCGGTCACCGCCACGGTGTGCTCGAACTGGGCCGAGAGCGAGCGGTCCCGGGTCACCGCGGTCCAGCCGTCGCCCAGGACCTTCACGGCCGGGCGGCCGAGATTGATCATCGGCTCGATCGTGAAGAACTGGCCGGGCTTCAGGGGCACGTCGTAGCTGGCCTCGACGTAGTGCAGGATCGTGGGGGCGTCGTGGTAGATCCGCCCCAGCCCGTGGCCGCAGAAGTCGCGCACCACCGAGCAGCGCTCGCTCTCGGCGAACGTCTGGATCGCCCGGCCGATATCGTTGGTCGATCCGCCCGGCTTCACGGCCGCGACGCCGCGCATCAGCGCCTCGTAGGTGATCTCGCACAGACGCTGCGCCTTGCGGGGAACCTCGCCGACATAGGCCATCCGGCTTGAATCGCCGTGCCAGCCATCGAGGATCAGGCAGCAATCCAGGTTGACGATGTCGCCCTCGCGCAGGGGCTTGTCGTTCGGGATGCCGTGGCAGACCACGTGATTGATCGAGGTGCAGATCGACTTCGGATAGCCGCGATAGAGCAGCGAGGCCGGATAGGCGCCGTGATCCATGGCGAAGGTGTAGGCGAGCTTGTCGAGGTCCTCGGTGGTGACGCCGGGCTGGGTCGCCTCCATCAGGACATCCAGGGCCTCGGCCGTCAGGCGCCCGGCCCGGCGCATGCCCTCGAATCCCTCCGGGCCGTGGATCGGCGGCTCCGGCGCCCGACGCGTACCCTGCGCGGTGGCCTGTTCCTGTTGCATCGTCGAGACTTTTTGCGGCGTCGGAGGACGGGTGTCCCTCATATGTACGGCGCGGGGCGCGGCAGGCCAAGCCGCATGCGCGGAACGGCGCGCGGACGCGCGGCGGGGGAGGCTTGCGCGGGCCGCGGGGCTGGCGGCATAAGCGGGATCATGGCGCCCGGGGATGCCCGGGCAGATTCGCCCCGTGGACGGGTCTGGGGCAGGCGAGGGCCGTATGGCAGGCAAGGCGGTACCGCACTTCCACAACGAGCCGGGCGTCCCGGTGGTCGCTGTCGGGGTGAAGGAATTCATGTGCATCGGCGCGCTGCCGCCGTTCGATCACCCGCACGTGTTCCTCGACATGGGCGCCGACACCGAGATCATCTGCCAGTACTGCTCGACGCTCTATCGCTACCGCGCCGGCCTCAAGGCCGAAGAGGCGGATCCGCAGGCCTGCGTCTGGCACGACACGGCCTCGGTCGCCGCGGAGTAGCACACCCCACATTGCCCACGGACAGTCGAACGCCCTTGGAAATCGGGATCGTCGGGGCCGGGATCGGCGGTCTGACCGCCGCCCTGGCGCTGTCGGATGCCGGGCATTCCGTCACGGTGATCGAGCGCCGCACCGGCTTCAGCGAAGTCGGGGCCGGGATACAGATCTCCCCGAACGCCAGCCGGGTGCTGGCCGACCTCGGCCTCTCCGCGGCGCTGCGCAGGGCCGCGAG
>NZ_VRVD01000238.1:0-6888 GCF_008040015.1 Methylobacterium sp. WL18
CCGAGGCCCCCGAGCGCGCCGAGCGGCAGCGCCTCCTCGACGCCGTCGCCCGGGACGGCTTCACCCGCGGCTACCGCGGCCTGCGGATCGCCAAGGGCGGCCGGCGCTTCTGGATCGAGCAGGCGATCGTCTGGCAGCTCGACCGCGACGGCGTAAGCGTGGGCCAGGCGGCGACGTTTTCGGAATGGCGCGACGCGTGAGGTGGGGTCAGGCGCACCCTCTCGCGTATGGGCGCGGGTGGGCGACCTGCGACGCGCGCTGGCTTCTGCTTTCGACCCATATCAGACGAGCAGCCCGTTTGCCGGTAGGACAGTCTGCATGACCGAGCATACAACCTTCCAGGTGCAGCGTGCCGACCACGTCGGCTTCGCGGTCGCCTCCCTCGATGAGGCGCTTCGGTTCTGGGTTGATGGGCTTGGCGCGCGGCTCGTGCGCACGGGCGAGATGGGGGGCGAGTTCCTCGGCCAAGTGACGGGCGCGCATGGGGCGCAGGTGCACATGGCGATCGTGTCGCTGGCAGATCAGACGATCGAACTCCTTGAGTATCAGGGCGTGGATCGGCCGAGCGCACCGGCCAAGCCGTTCGACCCGGGCTTCGCGCATCTCGCCCTCGTGGTCGATGACATCGACGCGCTTTTGGCGCGGATCGCCGCCTACGGCTGGAAGGCACAAGGCACGCCGCAGCCGATCGCGGGTGGCGCGCGGGCGGGAACGCGGGTGATCTACGTCGTGGGCCCTGACGGCGCGACGATCGAGTTCATGCAGCCGCCAACCGCTGTTCGCGACCGCTGATCCTTCTGATCGAGTGTCCGCTTTCCACCCGCTACGGACGCCAGCGAGCATCCGACCCGGCCCGCGTCGACCCAAAGATCAGGCCCGCCCCTCCTGCACCGCGTGGCAGGCGACGCCGTCGAGCAGGGCCGGCACCTCCGCGCGGCAGCGGTCGTTCGCCAGCGGGCAGCGCGGGTTGAAGGTGCAGCCCGGGGGCGGGTCGATCGGGTTCGGGATCTCGCCGGAGACCGGCACCCGGGCGCGGCCGACATGGGCGAGGTCGGGCACCGCGTCGAGCAGCATCCGCGTGTACGGGTGGCGGGGCCGCGCGAACAGATCCTTTGCGGCCGCGACCTCGACCAGGCGGCCGAGATACATCACCCCCACCCGGGTCGCCATGTGGCGGACCACGGCGAGGTTGTGGGAGATGAACAGGTAGGTCAGCCCGAGCCGGTCCTGCAGGTCGCGCATCAGGTTGAGGATCTGCGCCTGCACCGAGACGTCGAGCGCCGAGGTCGGCTCGTCGCCGACCAGGAACTCGGCCTGGCTGGCGAGCGCCCGGGCGATGGCGACCCGCTGGCGCTGGCCGCCGGAGAATTCGTGCGGGTACTTCTTGGAATCGTCCGGGTGGAGGCCGACCAGGCCGAGCAGCTCGCCGACCCGGGCGCGGATCGCCCCCTCCCCCTGGATCAGGTTGAAGGCGCGGATCGGCTCCGCGATGATCTTGCCCACGCGCCAGCGCGGGTTCATCGACGCGTAGGGGTCCTGGAAGATCATCTGGATGCGCGAGCGCAGACGCCGCCGCGCCGCCGCCTCCCGGGGATCGGTCATCGAGATCCCGGTGATCCGCACCTCGCCGGCCGAGGGCGGCAGCAGGCCGACCACCATCCGGGCCACCGTCGACTTGCCCGAGCCGGATTCGCCGACGATCGCGAAGGTCTCGCCCTTGGCGATGGTGAAGCCGACCCGGTCCACCGCCGTGAGGAACCGGCGGGGCTCGCGCTCGATCACCCGGTTGAGCCAGGGTTTCGAGACATCGAACAGGCGGCGCAGGTCGGTGACCTCGACATAGGCGCTCACGCCGCCTTCTCCGTGACGTCGTACAGGTGGCAGGCGACGCGGCTTTCGCCCACCAGGATCGGCTCCGGCCGCTCGACGCGGCAGCGGGCAAACACCTTCGGGCAGCGCGGGTTGAAGGCGCAGCCCTGCGGGATGGCGGTGAGCCGCGGCATCGAGCCGGGGATCTGGCTGAGCCGGTCGGCCTCCTGCGACAGGGTCGGGATCGCCCCCATCAGGCCGACCGCGTAGGGGTGGTGCGGCTTTGCGATCACGGCGGCGACCGGGCCGATCTCGGCGACCCGCCCGGCATACATCACCGCGACCCGGTCGGCGGCCTCGGCGATCACGCCCATGTCGTGGGTCACCAGCATCACCGCGGTGCCGTGCTCGCGGCACAGGCGCTTGAGCAGGGTGATGATCTGGGCCTGGACCGAGACGTCCAGCGCCGTGGTCGGCTCGTCGGCGATGATCAGCTCCGGCTCGGCGGCGAGCGCCAGCGCGATCACCACGCGCTGGCGCATGCCGCCCGAGAACTCGTGCGGGTAGCCGTCGATCCGCCGCTCGGGCGCCGGGATGCCGACCTCGGCGAGCAGGTCGATCGCCCGGGTGCGGGCCGCCCGGGCGGAGAGGTCGGTGTGGGCCCGCAGGGTCTCGACGATCTGGTCGCCGACCCGGAACAGCGGATCGAGGGAGGTCAGCGGGTCCTGGAAGATCATGCCGATCCGCTTGCCCCGCACCCGCCGCATCGCCTCGGGGGGCAGGTTGTCGATGCGCGCGCCGCGCAACGTGATCGCGCCGCCGCTGATCCGGCCGGGCCGGTCGATCAGCCCGATCACCGCCGAGCCGGTGACCGACTTGCCGGCCCCGGATTCGCCGACGACCCCCAGGATCTCGCCCCGGCCGATGTCGAACGAGACCCGGTCGATGGCGGTGAGCGGCCCGCGCCGCGTGTCGAACGTGACCGTGAGGTCGCGTACGGAGAGGATGGTTTCGGTCATTGCAGCTTCGGATTGAGCGCGTCGCGCAGCCAATCCCCCAGGAGGTTGATGGCGATGACGAGGCCGGCCAGCGCCAGGCCCGGGAAGGCGACGATCCACCACTCGCCGGAGAACAGGAACCGGTTGCCGGTGCGGATCAGGGTGCCCAGCGACGGCATGGTCTCGGGCAGGCCGGTGCCGAGGAACGACAGGGTCGCCTCGGTGATGATCGCCAGCGCCAGGTTGATCGTCGCGATGACGAAGACCGGCCCGGTGACGTTGGGCAGCACGTGGCGGACCAGGATCACCGGGGGCGTCAGGCCGATCAGCCGGGCGGCCTGGACGTAGTCCTTGCCCTTCTCGACCATCACGGAGGAGCGCACCGTGCGGGCGTACTGCACCCAGAACGACAGGCCGATCGAGATCACGATCAGCCCGATCAGCGGCCCGACATCCAGCGCGCCGCCAAAACTCGCCCGGGCGACGCCGTCCACCACCAGGGCGATCAGGATCGCCGGGAAGGTGAGCTGCACGTCGGCGACCCGCATGATCAGCGTGTCGAGGGCGCCACCCGCGTAGCCGGCGACCAAGCCCAGCGCGATGCCGAGCACGCCGGAGGTGATCACCCCGAGCACGCCCACGATCAGCGACAGGCGCAGGCCGTACAGCACCGCCGAGAGCACGTCCCGGCCCTGGTCGTCGGTGCCGAGGTAGAACGGCGCCTGGCCGTCCGCCTGCCAGATCGGCGGCAGGTTGGAGTTGATCAGGTCGAGCTGGGCCGGGTCGTAGGGGTTCTGGGGCGAGATCAGCGGGGCCGCCACCGCGAGCCCGACCATCACCACCGTGGCGAGCAGCGCCGCCATGGCGGTCTTCGAGCGCAGGAAGCTGGCGACCAGGTCGGAATCGCGCCAGCGCGCGAGCCGTCCAGGGGTCGCCGCCGCCAGCGGGACCGGCGGCGCGTTGCCGGCGTCGCTATCACGTCCGCTCATGCCGGCCTCACGCGGTCCGCGCGGACGACAGCCGCAGGCGCGGGTCGACCACGGTGTAGAGGATGTCGACCACGAGGTTGATGGTCACGAAGATCAGCGCGACGAGCAGCAGGTAGGCGGACATGATCGGGATATCGACGTTCTGCACGGCCTGGACGAACAGCAGGCCCATGCCGGGCCACTGGAACACCGTCTCGGTGATGATCGAGAAGGCGATGACCGAGCCGAGCTGGAGCCCCGCGATGGTGATCACCGGCACGAGGGTGTTCTTGAGGGCGTGGCGCAGGTGGACGGCCCGGGTGGAGAGGCCCCGGGCGCGGGCGAAGCGGATGTAGTCGGTGCGCAGCACCTCCAGCATCTCGGCGCGCACCAGCCGCATGATCAGCGTCATCTGGAACAGGCCGAGGGTCACCGAGGGCAGGATCAGCGCCTTGAGGCCGGACCAGGTGAGGAAGCCGGTGGTCCACCAGCCGAGCCGCACCGTGTCGCCGCGCCCGTAGGAGGGCAGCCAGCCGAGCGTCACCGAGAACAGGTAGATCAGCAGGATGCCGATCAAAAAGGTCGGCAGGCTGATGCCGACCAGCGAGACCGCCTGGAACAGCCCGGCGAGCCAGGATTCCCGGCGCAGCGCGCAGTAGACCCCCATCAGGACGCCGACCACCAGGGCGAACACCGTCGCGCAGAAGGCGAGCTCCAGGGTCGCCGGCATGCGCTCGGCCAGCAGCTGCGAGACCGGCTGGCGGAACTGGTACGAGATCCCGAGACGGCCCCGGACCACGTCGCCGGCGTAGCGGGCGAACTGCATCAGCACCGGATCGTCGAGGCCGAGGCTCTTGCGGATCTCGGCCCGCTCGGAGGCGGGGGTATCGGGCCCGACGATCTGGTTCACGGGGTCGCCCGCGAACCGGAACATCGAGAACGCGATGAGCCCGACGACCGCGAGCACCGCGGCCGCCTGGATCACCCGGCGCAGCAGGAAGGCGAGCACGCCCGGGCCCTACTGCGGATCTTTCGAGACCCAGTAGAGCAGGAGCAGGTTGTCGGCGCGCTGGGTCAGGTGAACCTTCTTGGAGACGCCCCAGGCCAGGGCCTGCTGGTGCAGCGGGATGTAGCCCCAGTCGGCGCTCAGGACGTCGAAGCCCTCCTTGATCAGGGCGTCGCGCTTGGTCTTGTCGGTCTCGCCCTCGACCTTGTCGGCGATCTCATCGATCTTCGGGTCGCAGTAGCCCGCGAGGTTCCAGCTGCCGCGTCCCGACTTGTCGCCGGGCTTCCGGCAGCCGACGATCTCGTAGAGGATGTTGTGGCTGTCGAGCGACGACGGCGTCCAGCCGAGCAGGTAGAACGAGGTGTCGTAGTTCGGGGCCAGCACCTTGGAGAAGTACTTCGCCTTCGGCTGGGCGTTCAGGTTCACCTTGACGTTGATGCGGGCGAGCATCGAGACCACCGCCTGGCAGATCGCCTCGTCGTTGACGTAGCGGTCGTTGGGGCAATCCATGGTGAGCGAGAACCCGTCCGGGTAGCCGGCCTGGGCCATCAGATCCTTGGCCTTCTTGAGGTCGGTGGCCGGGCGCTTGAACTCGGCCCCGCGGTCGTAGAGGCTCGGCGCGATCATCAGGGCGGAGGGCACGGCCTGCCCGCGCATCACGCGCTTGGCGATCGTCTCCTCGTCGATGGCGAGGTAGAACGCCTCGCGGACCTTGATGTCCTTGAACGGGTTCTTGCCCTTGACGCTCGAATCCTTCAGCTCGTCCCGGTCCTGATCCATTCCGAGGAAGATGGTGCGCAGCTCGGGGCCCGCCATCACGATGGCGGTGCCGCTGGCGTTCACCCGCTGCTGATCCTGCAACGGCACGGGATCGATCCAGTCGACCTCGCCCGAGAGCAGAGCGGCGACGCGGGTCGCCGGGTTGGCGATCGTGGTCAGCACCGCCTCGTCGAGGTTCGACTCGACCTTGCCCCAGTAGCCGGGAAACTTCTTGAACACCGTCTTCACGCCGGGCTGGTGCTCGGCGATCACGAACGGGCCGGTGCCGTTCTCGTGCAGGGTGGCGTAGCTCGGGCTGGTGGCGTTGGCCGGGGTCGGCTGCGCGGCGCCGTTCTTCTCCGACCAGCTCTTCGACATGATCAGCCAGGTCGGGAATTGGGCGAGGGCGATGGGGTTCGGCTTCTTCAGCACCATGTCGACGGTGTGGTCGTCGACCTTCACGAACTCGGCGTCGGACGGGACGTTCGTGGTGAAGTTCGAGCCCGAGGCCCGGACGCGCTGGGCGGAGAAGAGCACGTCGTCGGCGGTGAACGGCGAGCCATCGTGGAACGTGACGTTCTTGCGCAGGTGGAAGCGCCAGCGGGTCGGCTCCGGCGTCTCCCAGGATTCCGCCAGTCCGGGGGCGAATTTCAGGTTCTTGTCGAGGGTGACCAGCGACTCGTAGGCCGCCTGCTGCATACCCTCGGTGAAGCTCTCCTTGAGGGAGTAGGGATCCAGCGACTTGAGATCGCCCTGGAACGCGAAGCGGAACACGTTGGCGGCCTGCGCGGGCAGCGCCGCCAGCGCGAAGGTCGCGACCGCGCCTGCGGCCACGCCGCGGGCGAGGATCTTCAGGGTCGAACGGGACAAGCGGATCTCCGAAACCGTGGAAGTTGATGGCAGGCCGCCACCACCAGCGCAGGGGTTGAGCCTAGGCCGAGTGAAGCGCGCGGGCAAACCGCACCGGCCACACACCCACAGCAAGGTTCGGACCATCTGTATGCAAAATACGGGGTCGAGGGGGTGGGGTGTTTCTGGATCGCGGTCAGATGGCGCGCGCCCGCCCGCCTCCCTCTGCGCTATGATGTCCACACAGCGCTGCCGGATGAGGGGCAAGGCTACCACCAAGCGCGCCTCCCTCCCCCCTCTGCGGGGGAGGGTGGGCCTCGCGTCAGCGAGGGTCGGGAGAGGGGAGCCCGGGTTCAGCAAAGGGCGCGACCGGCATGACGGGCGAAGCCCTGTTCTGCACCGTCGCTCCCCTCTTGCGGGACTTCGTCCCGGCCCGACCCCCTCCGGGGGCCACCCTCCCCCGCAGAGGGGGGAGGGAAAACGCGTCGCGGTTCAGGCG
>NZ_VRVD01000239.1:0-6874 GCF_008040015.1 Methylobacterium sp. WL18
CACCCCGCTGCCGCCGCGAGCGCCCCGGCCTCGGCCATGCTCACGGGGATCGCCGCGGCGGAAACGGCCCGCCGCAAGGGTTGCCCCCACAAATCCATCCCCGGCGATACTGATAAGTGTGCAAAATAATCTGCGCAGTCTAGCTTCTGCCGCAATTTCGATCAGACTTCAGACCTATAAGAGGAGCCACGGGCAGGAAGGACCAGATGTTCGAGAGTCTTTTCTGGGGTGCCGCGATCATGGCGCTGGTGGGTTCGGCCGCCCTGGTGGCCATCGGCGCGGCGGTGCAGCCCCGGATCATCCAGAAGGATGATCTCGGATCGGGCATCCTCGATCCGCGCCGGACCTTCGGCCGCAAGCGGCGCTGGCGCCGCCCGTCCCGGGTGACGCGCCCCCTCGGCTGGCTTCCGCTGCGCTAGACGCCTGCGCCGCATCGCCTTTTCCCGAAAGCCGCCGGCCATCGCCCGGAACGGCACGCAGCCTTGCGTTCGACGCGTCCGCTGACGCCGAACCGGGAACCGCCTCGGCGGCGAGCGCTCCAGCAGGCCGGCTTTACCACGCTGGATACTAAACCTGTCTGCACCAAAGACGTACATCTAACGTTGCTGCCGCGGATGCTAAGGTCCGGTGACTGCGAAACAGCGGTCTTCAAGCAGTGCGAAAGGGCTCAGGACTGATGAGCGTGCGTCAAATCTGCGATCAGGTGCGGGTGACCGAACAGGCCTTCACCGCGGCCCTCGGGGCCATGAAGGCGACCGGGCTGCGCGAGGAGCTGACCCGCGAGCTCCAGGAGATGGAATCCGCGGAGATCGAGGCAGGACAGGACGCCGGCTCGGCCCGCACGGCCTCGTGGAAGCGGGTCAAGATGCTGCACGGCCTCGGCTATCCGGTGGATTTCGGCTGGCTGCACATCGCCCACGGCGCCGCCCGGTAGAGCCACCCGTCCGAGCCCGATCCAGGGAGGGCCTGCGAGACGCTGCCGGCCCCCGGCCCCGTGCGTCCGCACGAGGCCGGGGGGGGGATCACGCTCAGGGTGCGAGATCGTGGACCGGCGCCGGGACCGGCGTGTCGCTGCTGTTCAGCACGGTGCTGCTCGCCGGCACGGGCTTGAGCGCCGCCGTGTCGATCCGGGGCGCCGCCGGCAGCTGCAGCTGCTCGCTGGTGTAGGCCCATTCCTGTGCGACCCGGGCGGGGTCGTCGTTGAGCTTCGTGCCGTAGCTCGGGACGATCTGCCGGATCTTCGCCTGCCACTCGGGCGTGGCGACGTTCTTGGCGAACACCTTCTCCAGCACCTGCAGCATGATCGGCGCCGCCGTCGAGGCGCCCGGCGAGGCCCCCAGCAGGGCGGCGATGCTGCCGTCCTTGGCGTTGACGATCTCGGTGCCGAGCTTAAGCACGCCGCCCTTGTTCGGGTCGCGCTTGATGATCTGCACGCGCTGACCCGCCTGCCAGAGGCGCCACTCCCCCTTCTTGGCCTTCGGGAAGTACTCGCGCAGGGCCGCGATCCGGTCGTCGTCCGACAGCATGAGCTGGCCGGCCAGGTACTCGACCAGGGGATACTCGTCGATGCCGACCCGGACCATCGGCCAGATGTTGCTGGTCGTGGTCGAGCTGAGGAGGTCGAGATACGAGCCCTCCTTCAGGAACTTGGTCGAGAAGGTCGCGAACGGTCCGAACAGGATCACGCGCTTGCCGCCGAGCACCCGCGTGTCCAGGTGCGGCACCGACATCGGCGGCGAGCCGACCGACGCCTTGCCGTAGGCCTTGGCGAGGTGCAGCGTCGCGACGTCCGGGTTCTCGTTGATCAGGAACGAGCCGCCGACGGGGAAGCCGGCGTAATCCTCACCCTCCGGGATGCCCGACTTCTGCAGCAGGTGCAGGGCGCCGCCGCCGGCGCCGATGAACACGAACTTGGCGTCGACGCTGCGCCGCGACCCGTCCTTGATGTTGCGGGAGGTCACCCGCCAGGAGCCGTCGGCGTTCTTGGTGATGCCCTCCACCTCGGTGGAGAGGCTCAGCTTGAAGGTCGGCTGGCCTTGCAGGTGGGCGACGTACTGGCGGGTGACCTCGCCCCACTCGACATCGGTGCCGAGCGGCGACCAGGTGGCGGCCACCTTCTGGTTCGGGTCGCGCCCCTCCATCATCAGGGGCACCCATGTCTTGAGCTGCTCCGGATCGGTGGAGAATTCCATGCCGGCAAACAGCGGGCTGGCCTTCAGGGCCTCCCAGCGCTTCCGCAGGTAGGCGATGTTGTCGTCGCCCCAGACGAAGCTCATGTGGGGGGTGTAGTTGATGAAGGTGTGGGGGTTCTTCAGCACCCCGGTCTTGACCAGCGAGGCCATGAACTGGCGCGTGACCTGGAACGCCTCGTTGATCTCCACCGCCTTGGCGATCTCGACCTGGCCGTTCTTCTTCTCCGGAGTGTAGTTCAGCTCCGCCAGCGCCGAGTGGCCGGTGCCGGCGTTGTTCCAGCCGTTCGAACTCTCCAGGGCGACCTGATCCAGGCGCTCGACCATCTGGATCGACCACGTGGGCTCGAGCTGGTTCAGCCACACGCCGAGCGTCGCGCTCATGATGCCGCCGCCGATCAGCAGCACGTCGACCTTGGTGTCGGCGCTGTCGGCGAACGCGAGGGCGCTCGGCAGCGAGGCCGCGGCGAGCCCGGTGGCCGCCGTCCCGAGGAGTTGGCGCCGGCTGAAGGCGAGCGAGTCGCGCGGGGACCGGGGCTTGTTGGTGTCGTCGGCACGCATCGCCACATCTCATCGGTTGCGGACCGGACATGCACGGCTGGCACGTCCCGGCACAGAAGGCGTCGGATCGACGCGACGGGAGCCCCGCGCATCCAGCCTTCCAGAACGTTCCCCCGCGGATGATGCGGCACGCAGCGCGTGATCGATCGTATGCGATCGTTTATTGTCTTGGGCGCCGTTGTTGCTTCCGAAAGCAGCTTCCGGAAGTGCAGGGCCGGATCGAAGCGTCTTTTCCGAGTTGATGGCCGGGTTCGACGTGGCTGCGCCGAATAGAGCCGAGACCCGATCCGGAGACCGCGCGGTGATCGGCGAGTCTCGACGGTGAAAAGACGCCGGCCGATCTGGCGCGGCGGCGTGTTCCCCGCGTCTTAGAGGATGAGGTCTGAAAGGACAATCTGTGGTGTAGGACAAACGCCGCCGCCTGTCCTGTCCGGAACATGCGGGGCGTGCGTGCGCGTCATGGCGGACGCCGCCTTTATCGGCTGCGCCGGAACCGGATGATGCTGCGCGAGAGGCGGCCGGCGTCCCAGTTGGGCATGATCCGCCAGGGCGTCGTCACGTCCGCTTCGTCGCCGTGGATCTTGATCGTCCGCCGCTGCTCGGTGTTGACCCATTCCGGAGCCCAGGCGGTCTGGACCGTCGTGATCCATTGGTCGCCCTCGATCCGGTAGCGGCCGATATAGGCGACCAGCGTCTTCATCAGCGCGGCGCGGTCGGCATCGGTCTCGGCCGGCTTGCGGTCGGTGCCCTCGAGGTTGAACGCGACCCAGCCATCCGGGGTGAAGATCACCCGGCCCCGCGGCGCGCTGCCCATCGCGTCGATCAGCGACCCGGTCGCCTTGTCCTCGACCTGGTAGGAGACGAGTTCCCAGGTCCCCACGATCTTCTCGGCGAGGTCGCCCTCGTCCGCATGGACCTGCGGCTGGGCATCGGCGGCCTGGCCGGGCGACGCGGCCATGAGCAACGCCGCCGCGAGCGTCGCGGAGAACTTCGTCATCCGGTGATTCTCCTTCCGGCCTGCCGGCCATGCGGCCAGCGCGAATCGGGCGACACCGGGATACGGCGCGCGGCCCCGTCGTGACAGGTCTCGGTCGCGCGAAGCTGGGTTCGGATGACGACATGCGGCTTCGATCGACAGGGATCCGAAGCGGCGCCGACCGGCTGTGATGGCCGGTCTCGTGTCATGGTCTGGGGAGAGAGTTGTGCGGATCAGCGCTTTAGGCGGCTGATGGTGCCCAGGAAAGGACTCGAACCTTCACCTCTTGCAAGACTGGTACCTGAAACCAGCGCGTCTACCAATTCCGCCACCTGGGCTCGCCGTCGGCCATTGGCCGGCGACGGCTTCGTTTAGGCGGACACGTGGGGTCCGTCAATCGCGATTTGTGCCTTTTGCGCCTCAGCCGCGCGGCCAGTCGCGGATGTCCACGAACCGGCCGGCGACCGCGGCCGCCGCCGCCATGGCCGGCGAGACGAGGTGCGTGCGTCCGCGATGACCCTGACGGCCCTCGAAGTTGCGGTTCGAAGTCGAGGCGCAGCGCTCCAGCGGGTTGAGCCGGTCGGCGTTCATCCCGAGGCACATGGAGCAGCCCGGCTCGCGCCAATCGAAGCCCGCGGCCTTCAGCACCCGGTCGATGCCCTCGGCCTCGGCCTGCGCCTTCACCAGGCCCGAGCCCGGCACCACCATGGCGGAGACGCTCTCGTGCACCTTGCGGCCCTCGACCATCTGGGCGACGACCCGCAGGTCCTCGATCCGGCCGTTGGTGCAGGAGCCGATGAACACCCGGTCCAGGGTGATGTCGGTGATCGGCGTGCCCGGGGTCAGGCCCATGTAGGCCAGCGCCTTCTCCTTGGACTGCCGCTTGTTCTCGTCCGCGATCGCCGCCGGATCAGGCACGCGGCCGCGCACCGAGATCACGTCCTCCGGGCTGGTGCCCCAGCTGACGATCGGCGGCAGGCTCGCGGCGTCCAGGCGCACCTCGCGGTCGAAGAACGCGCCCTCATCGGTGAGCAGGCTCTCCCAGTAGGCCCGGGCCTTGTCGAACGCCGCGCTCTTGGGGGCCTTCGGACGGTCCTTGACGTAGGCGTAGGTCGTGGCGTCCGGCGCCACCAGGCCGGCGCGGGCGCCGCCCTCGATCGACATGTTGCAGATGGTCATCCGCCCCTCCATCGAGAGGGCGCGGATCGCCTCGCCGGCATACTCGATCACGTGGCCGGTGCCGCCCGCCGTGCCGATCTCGCCGATGATCGCCAGGATGATGTCCTTGGCGCCCACGCCGGGCGGCAGCGCGCCGTCCACCGTGACGCGCATGTTCTTGGCCTTGTTCTGCACCAGCGTCTGCGTGGCGAGCACGTGCTCGACCTCCGAGGTGCCGATGCCATGGGCCAGCGCCCCGAAGGCGCCGTGCGTCGAGGTGTGCGAATCCCCGCACACGATGGTCTGGCCGGGCAGCGTGAAGCCCTGCTCGGGACCGATGATGTGGACGATGCCCTGGCGCACGTCGAGGGCGTCGTAGAACTCGATGCCGAAGTCGCGCACGTTCTCGGCCAGCGCCTCGAGCTGGGTGCGGCTCTCGGGGTCGTCGATGCCCTTCGACCGGTCGGTGGTCTGGACGTTGTGGTCCACCACCGCCAGCGTCTTCTCGGGATGGCGCACCTTGCGGCCGGCCACGCGTAGGCCCTCGAACGCCTGCGGGCTCGTGACTTCGTGAACGAGGTGCCGGTCGATGTAGAGGAGGCTGGTGCCGTCCGGCTGGACATCGACGACGTGGTCGTCCCAGATCTTGTCGTAGAGGGTGCGCGGGCTGGTCATCGGTTTTCGTCTTCGGATGGGATCGGTGCAGAACTCTCGCGATAAGGCGCCTTCCTTAGTAGGCATCGCGGGCGAATTTCGAAAGAGGCGAGTCCTCGTCTCGTCGTATCCTGGTCCCGTCGTGTCCAGGTCCCGTCGTGTCTTCGCCCTGCCGCTCGGCGCCGGTCGCCGGATGTCACGGCCCGGGGCCCGGCACGGCTGGCGCCGGACCGGGGGCAGGCACTATGCCGGATCCAAACCGCCGGTCGCAGCAGCGGCCGGCCGAACAGGGAGTGTGAGATGTCCGAAGCGCCGCCCGAGATCCTGCTGCTCAAGACGATGCATCCGCTGGTCGAGGCCGCCTTCGAGGCGCGCTTCACCGTGCACCGGCTCGCGGGCGTCGCGGATCCGCAGGCCAAGCTGGCCGAGATCGGCCCCCGGATCCGGGGGCTCTGCGTCGGCGGTCAGGTCGATGCGGCCCTGATGGACAAGCTGCCGAAGCTCGAACTGATCGCCAATTTCGGCGTCGGCTACGACGGCGTCGACGCGGCCGAGGCGCATCGGCGCGGCATCGTCGTCACCAACACGCCCGACGTGCTCACCGACGAGGTCGCCGATCTCGCCGTCGGCCTCGTGCTGGCGACCGTCCGGCGGCTCCCGCAGGCCGACCGCTACCTGCGCGCGGGCCATTGGCCGAAGGCGCCGTTCCCGCTCACCGCGTCCCTGCGCGGGAGACGGGTCGGCATCCTGGGGCTCGGCCGGATCGGGCAGGCGATCGCCCATCGGCTCGAGAGCTTCGGCGTCACGATCGACTATCACGGCCGCAGCCGGAAGGCGGGCATCGCCTACACCTATCACGATAGCCTGATCGCCATGGCGCGGGCGGTCCACATCCTGATCGTGGTCGCCCCCGGGGGTGACGACACCCGCAAGCTGGTGGATGCCCCCGTCCTGGAGGCGCTGGGACCCGAGGGCATCCTGATCAACGTCGCCCGCGGCAGCCTCGTCGACGAGGCCGCGCTGATCGCCGCGCTTCAGGCGGGCACGATCCTGGAGGCCGGCCTCGACGTGTTCGAGAATGAGCCGCACGTGCCGGCGGAGCTGGCCGCCCTCGACAATACCGTGCTGCTGCCGCATGTCGGCTCCGCC
Organism: Methylobacterium sp. WL18; assembly: GCF_008040015.1. NCBI lineage: Bacteria > Pseudomonadati > Pseudomonadota > Alphaproteobacteria > Hyphomicrobiales > Methylobacteriaceae > Methylobacterium > Methylobacterium sp. WL18. The sequence continues at coordinate 6,688 of NZ_VRVD01000239.1, forward strand.
TCCGAGCATACCCGCACGGCGATGGCCCAACTCGTGGTCGACAACGTGTTGTCGTGGTTCGAGGGTCGGGGCCCGCTGACCCCCGTGACCGAGACACCCTGGAGCCCGCCCGCGTGAGACCCGTACAGGCCGCGCTGCTCGCCGCCCTGGCCCTGGTGCCGCGGCCGGCGGCGGCGCAGGAGGACTT